>DASVNL010000283.1:0-5302 GCA_036383875.1 Thermoanaerobaculia bacterium | reverse complement strand
CTCACGCTCGCGGAGGCGATTCGCGGCTTCACGAGCGATGCGGCGTACGCGGCGTTCGAAGAGAAATCACGCGGGACGATCGAGGCCGGCAAGCTTGCCGACCTGACGATCGTCGAGGGTGATTTGTTCGCGATGCCGTCGCGCGACCTTCACAAAGCGAAAGTGAAGATGACGGTCGTGGGAGGGGACGTCGTTTATCCCTGAGCTTCGTGGTCGTCGAAGTGTGTGAGGGCGCGGAAGTCCTGATAGCGCTCGTGGATCTCCGTGAGCGAGATCTCGCGCAGACGATCGAGCGAGAACTTCTCGACGGTGAATGACGCGAGCACGCTGCCGAAAATGATCGCGCGGCGCAGCTCGCGATCGTTCATCTCGGCGCGCGATGCGAGGTAGCCGAGGAAGCCGCCGGCGAACGTGTCGCCTGCGCCGGTCGGATCGAACACGTTTTCGAGCGGATACGCGGGCGCGGCGAAAATCGCGGTCTTCGTGATCATCAGCACGCCGTACTCGCCGCGCTTCACGACGAGCGTCGACGGGCCAAGGTCGAGGATCTGGCGGCAGGCTTTGACGAGATTCGCTTCCTTCGTGAACTGGCGGACTTCGGCCTCGTTGATGATCACGAGGTCGACGGCGCGGAACACGCGCTCGAGCTCTTCATGCTTCGACGAGATCCAGTAGTTCATCGTGTCGAGCGCGATGAGGCGCGGCTTGCCGGCCTGCTCGAGCACTTCGTACTGCAGCACCGGATCGATGTTCGCGAGGAACAGCACGTCCGGATTCTGCTGCTTCGCCGTGAGGCGCGGCTTGAAGTCGGCGAACACGTTGAGCTGCGTGTCGCGCGTCTTCGCGACGTTGAGGTCGTAGCCGTACTCGCCGCTCCAGAAGAACGTGCGCGCGCCGGCGACGCGCTCCAGTCCGTCGATGTTGATGTTGCGGCCGTTGAACACGGACGCGTCTTCATCGGTGAAGTCTTCTCCGACCACGGCCACCAGATCGACGTTCGTGAAGAACGACGCGGCGACGGAGAAATACGTGGCGGAGCCGCCGATGCAACGATCGACTTTTCCGAAGGGCGTTTCGAGCGCGTCGAATGCGACGCTGCCGACGACGAGGATGGACATTCGTTCTCCTACTGGATGTATTTGCGGATCAGGGGCGCGAGGTCCTGCTTGACCTGGTCGGGAATCGCGCCGCGATCGCTGATGATCGCGAACTGCAGCGCGTTCGCGCAGCCGCAGTCGCGCGTGCGGCCGGCCGCGCGGGTGATGGACGTCTTCAACACGGTCTGAGCCATCGACGCGTTCGCGCGGAGATAGCCGAGGATCTGTTCGATGTCGACGTCGTCATGGTCGGGATGCCAGCAGTCGTAGTCGGTGACGAGCGCCATCGTCGCGTAGCAGATCTCCGCTTCGCGCGCGAGCTTCGCCTCCGTGAGATTCGTCATCCCGATCACGTCGACGCCCCACGTGCGATACAGATTCGATTCCGCGCGCGTGGAGAACTGCGGACCTTCCATGCAGAGATAGACGCCGCCCATGTGCGTCGTCGCGCCGGCCTCACGCGCGGCCTCGCCCATCAGGAACGACACGCGTGCGCAGATCGGATCGGCGAACGGCACGTGCGCGACGAGTCCGTTCCCGAAGAACGTGTCCGCGCGATGGCGCGTGCGATCGATGAACTGATGCGGGAAGACGAGATCGGTCGGCTTGTACTCCTCTTTCATTGAGCCGACTGCGCTCGCCGAAAGAATCGTGTGCACGCCGAGCTCTTTGAAGCCGTAGATGTTTGCGCGGTAATTGACCTCGCTCGGCGTGTAGCGATGTCCCTTGCCGTGACGCGAGAGAAACGCGACGCCGATGCCGTCGACTTCGCCGATCACATACGGATCGGACGGCGCGCCGAACGGAGTGTCGATCGTGCGCTCGTACTGCACCGCGACGCCGTCCATCGCGTAGAGGCCGGAGCCGCCAATGATGCCGATCTGGATGTCGCTCATGCCTCGCTCCGGAAGCGACCGACCGATTCTTCGATCGCCTCGCGCACGCGGGCCGCGAGCTCGACTGCTTCGAGTCCGTCTTCCGCCGAGACGAGCGGGCGGGTGCGGTTGTGCACGCAGTCGAGGAACGCCTCGTTCTCGGCGCGCAGCGGTTCTTTCTTCGTGACGGCGAGATCGAGCGGACGGATCGCGCGCGTGCCGCCTTCGTCGACGAGCCGGTAGCCTTTGATCTCCTGCTCGCGCGAGTCGACGGAGATGTAGAAGTCGGAGCCGAAGAAGCGCTGCTTGCGCACGCGTTCCTGCGACACGCGGCTCGCGGTGAGATTCGCGACCGCGCCATTCTCGAGCTCGAGTCGCACGTTCGTGATGTCGACTTTGTCGGTCAGCACGGGCACACCGACGGCCTGAATCGCGACGATCTTCTGCTTGAGCAGGGAGAGGACGAGATTCAGGTCGTGAATCATGAGGTCAAGGAGCACGTCGACGTCGAGCGAGCGCGGGACGAAAACGCCGAGGCGTTCGGCTTCGAAGTAGCGCGACGCGCCGACGAGATCGGCGACGGCCATGATCGCGGGGTTGTAGCGCTCGACATGACCGACCTGAATGATCCGGTCATGCGCGGCCGCGATCTCGATGAGCTTGCGCGCTTCTTCGCTCGTCGTCGTGATCGGCTTCTCGATCATCACGTCGCAGCCCGCGTCGAGCAACTGACTCGCGACTTCGAAGTGCGACGTCGTGGGCGTCGCGATGACCGCGCAGTGAATGTCGCGCGCGAGCGCGGCCACCGATGCGTATCGCGTGATGTTCAGCGACGACTCGACTTCCGCCGCGATCTGATCGTTCGGCTCGACAAAGCCCACCATCTGCGCGCGCGGAATCTCGGTGAGCACGCGCGCGTGAAGACGACCAAGGTATCCGGTCCCGACGACGCCAACGCGGACGTTCATGGCGTTACCTCGGTTGGCAGTTGGCGGTTGGCGGTTGGCGGTTCGACTTCGGGCAAGACTGTACGCGTGCTGGCTTGCGGCGCATCAACCGCCAACCGCCAACCGCCAACCGCCAACCCGTTCATCGAATCACCCCACGCTGCGAGCTCCGAATGAACTCCACGAAATAGCGCACTTCAGCCGACGATCCGAGCTCTTCGTCGATCTTGTTCAGCGCGTCGGCGAGCAGCATTTTCGAGCGGGTGAGGATGCGATACGCGCGTTGCAGGGCTTCGATCGTGTCCTTTTCGAAGCCTTTGCGCTGCAGGCCGATCGTGTTGATGCCGTACGACTTTGCGGGGCGATTGCCGACCGTTTTCACGTACGGCAACACGTCCTGCGTGCAGATCGAGCCGCCGCCGATGAAGGCGTGATCGCCGACGCGGCAGAACTGATGGACCGCGGAGAACGCGCCGACGCTCGAGAAGTCGCCGACTTCGACGTGGCCGGCGAGCGTCGCGTTGTTCGCGAAGATCGTGTTCGAGCCGACGTGGCAGTCGTGCGCGACGTGCGCGTACGCCATGAAGAAATTGCTGTTGCCGATCGTCGTGATTGCACCGCCGCCGACCGTGCCGCGGTTGATGGTCACGAACTCGCGGAAGACGTTGTCGTTGCCGATGCGCAACTCCGTCTTCTCGCCTTTGAACTTCAAGTCTTGAGGATCGGTTCCGATCGACGCCTGGCCGACGAAGCGATTGCGCTCGCCGATCTGCGTCGGTCCTTCGATCCGGACGTGCGGACCGATGACGGTGCCGGCGCCGATGGTGACGTGCGGTCCGATGATCGCGTACGGCCCGACGACGACGTCATCGGCCAGGAGAGCATCGACACTGACGATTGCGGTTTCTGCGATCACTGCCATCGGTCTACTCCGGACGGTCCGTCATCACGCTGAGCATCTCCGCCTCAGCGACGACCACGTCGTTCACGCGCGCCGTCCCCTGCAGCTTCACCGTGCTCGCACGACGCTGCAGAACCACGCACTCCATGATGAGCTGATCGCCGGGAACGACCGGTCTGCGGAAGCGGGCCTTGTCGACGCCGCCGAAGAGGAACAGCTTCTTGTCGCGCTCCGGCAGGTCGCGCAGGAACAGCACCGCGCCGCACTGCGCCATCGCCTCGACGATCAACACGCCCGGCATCACCGGCGCGCCGGGAAAGTGTCCCTGAAAAAACTGCTCGTTCGCCGAGACGTTCTTCAGGCCGACGATGCGCTTTCCTTCCTCGATCTCGAGGATGCGGTCGACCAGCAGCATCGGGTAGCGATGCGGCAGGAGCTTCATGATTTCGATGATGTTGAGGACGCTCATTTTCTTCTTTCCCGTTGTTGACGCACGTAGTCGCGCTGCGGGACGGCCGGAATGCCGCGCACCCAGACGCCTTCCGCGACGTCGTCGAATACCGCGCTCTTCGAGTAGACGCGCGCGCGGTCGCCGATCTTCAGATGCCCCGCGAACCCCGACTGTCCGCCGACCTGCACGGCGTCGCCGAGCTGCGTCGATCCCGCGATGCCGACCTGCGCGACGAGCAGACAGCGCTTGCCGATCCGCACGTTGTGACCGATCTGCACGAGGTTGTCGATCTTGGTTCCCTCGCCGATGACCGTTTCGCCGAGGGCGGCGCGGTCGATGGTGCTGCCGGCGCCGATCTCCACTTCGTCTTCGATGCGCACGATCCCGACCTGCGGGATCTTGTGGTGATAGCCGCTCGCATCGGTCGCGAAGCCATAGCCATCCGAGCCGATCACGACGCCGCTGTGAATCACGCAGCGCTTGCCGACTTTGCAACCGAAGTAGATCGAGACGTTCGGATAGACGATCGTCTTCTCGCCGATCTCCGCACCTGCTTCGATCGTGACGTTCGGATAGATCACCGCGCCGTCGCCGATCACGACGTCGTCGCCGATCGACGTGAACGCGCCCACTGCGACGTTGTTGCCGAGCTTCGCAGACGCCGCGATCGCAGCCTGTGGCGAAATCCCGCGCGGCTGCGGACGTCCCGCAAAGAAGCGCGCGACGACGGTGGCCATCGCGTAGTACGGATCGGCGACGCGGACCCAGCGCGGCGAGTCGCCGGGCAGGTCCTTGGCCACGAGTACCGCGGCCGCTCGCGTCGTCTCGACTTGCGGCGCGTACTTGGGATTCGACAGAAAGCTGATGTGCCGGTCCGTGGCTTCGCTCAATGGAAGCACGCCGTCGATCATGACGTCGCGCGGGCCGTCATAGCGGCCGGAAACGAAGTCGACGATGTCGGAGAGGGCGACGGCGGGCATGGCGGGGGCGGATTGTAGACGAAAACAAAAGAGCCTCCTTCGCAGGAGGCT
>DASVNL010000282.1:0-16303 GCA_036383875.1 Thermoanaerobaculia bacterium | reverse complement strand
ACCGGCGAGCTCGGGTCCGAGCGGCAGAGTCAGATTGAGTATGCCGCCGTTGACCTGCGTCGAACCTTCCGTCGACGCGCTCGGAAGAATGAAGATCGCGGCGGTCGCGCCGTACGAGCTCGTCGTCGGCGGCGTGCAGCGGCCGTCGACTGCGCGCACGCGGACGTAGACGCCGAGCGGAGTCGTGCCGTTGTTCGTGCGCAGCAGTTCGTGCGTCGTCGCGTTCGTCGCGACGTTCTGCGCGTTCGCGAAGTCGCCCGACGACGCGATCTGCAGCTGATACGCGGTTGCGCCGGCGATCGGCGTCCAGTGGATCAGGAACGGGATGCCGGTCGAGATCTGGCCAGGTGCTGAGATGACCGGTGCGTTGAGCGGAGCGCACGCCGCGGGTGCGGTGACGACTTCGATGCGCTCGACGGACGAGTCGAGCGGTGAGCAGTTGCCGCCGAAGCGCGCGCGGACGAACCAGCGCAGCTTGCCGTTCGAGAGCACGATGCCGGTTGCTTCGTTCGACGTCGTCGACGCCACGACCTGCGGCGCGTTGTTGCCGCGTTGGACGTAGACGTCGTAGCCGACTGCGTTGTCGGCGCGGAGCCACGTGAACGATACCGGCGACGTCACCTGCGCGCCGTTGACCGGTGCGACCGGTGTCGCGCGTTCGGTGTTCGCGCAGGCATCGGGCTCGGCGAACGTGAAGCGCGAGCGTTGCGAGTCGCGCGACGGGCAACGGTCGACGTACGCGCGGACGAACCACACGAGATTGCCGGCAGGCACGGACGCCGCGAGCGATGTCTGCGTGGTCGTGCCGATCAGCGCGGGCGTGCCGTTGCCGACGGACAACCACACTTCATACGAGATGGCGTTCGGCACGGATGTCCACTGGAACGTCACGTTGCCGCTGTTCACGGTCGTGCCGTTGGCCGGCGCGATCGTTTCGGGACGCGTGGTGTTGCAGCTCTGCGCCGCGGGGATCGTGAACGCGAAGCGCGGCGACTCGGTGGACGCGCAGCCTTCGTACAGCGACTCGACCCACCAGATCGCGCTGCCGCGCTCGAGCGTCGCGCGGAGCGACGTCTCGTCGGTGGTCGTGCCGAGAACGGCCGGTGCAGCGCCGTCGATCGAGATCCAGACGCGGTAGCCGTCGGCGTGATTCGCAGCGTTCCACGCGAACTCGACGGACGACGAATTCACGGTGCTGTTGTTCGCCGGTGCGAACGGTGCGGCGGCCGTGCGACCCGCGCATGGATCCGGCTCGCGGACGCTGAACGCGACGCCGGCGGAGCGCGTCGGCGGGCAGCCGTTGAAGAGCGCGTCGACGTACGCGACGATCGCGCCCGGCGGAATCGCGGCCGTGAGCATGATCGCGCCGTCGGTCGTGCCGACGTCCTGCGCGGCCGTGCCGTCGACTTCGATCCAGAGCCTGTAGCCGATCGCCTGCGGAACCGGCGACCAGGAGAATGAGACGGGCGAGTTCAGCGTGCCGCCCGTCGGCGACGTGATCTGCGGTGCGCTGTGCGACGCGCAGTTGCTGGTCTCGTTGACGACGAACGAATGCGTCGCGGACGTGAGCGGATCGCAACCGGCGCCGAACTTCGTGACGACGTACCACGACGTCGTGCCGCTCGGCGCGATGACGCTCATCGACGTCGACGCGGTCATGCCGGCCAGCGACGTGTTGCCGTTCGAGACGAGCCACACTTCGTAGTCAGTCGCGCCGCTGACGGCGCTCCAGCTCAGCGTGACCGGCGACGTCGTGGTGGCGCCGTTTGCGGGCGTCAGCAGCGTGGCCGGATTTGTCCCGCACGCCGGCGGCGTCTGCGTGACGCTCGTCGTCGCGGAGGCGGAGTTGTTCGCGGAGACCGGGTCATTCGTCGCGGAGGTGATCGTGACGGAGTTCGTGATCGTCCCGCTCTGCGTGGGCGCGGTCACGGTGATGAGGATGTTGCTCGATGCGTTCGCGGCTGCACTGCCGGTGCAGCGCACGCTGCCGACGAACTGCGTGCAGCTCCACGGACCCGACGCGACGTTCGTCACGGTCACGCCCGCGGGGAGCGTGTCCTCGATCACGACGCCGGTCGCAGTCGCGGGACCGTTGTTGGTCACGTTGATCGTGTAGGTCAGCGAGCCGCCAGCAGCGACGGACGCCGCGGCGCTCTTCGTGATCGCGAGATCCGCGTCGCTCGTCGAGTTGGTGATCGAGACGTTGTGGACGTCGGTGTCCACGCAGCTTCCGATCGTCACGGTCGAGTTGAGACGCGTGGTGCCGGAGAGGCCGGTCTTGAACGTGATCGAGTTGCTGGACGTGCCGGACGTGATCGTGCCGTTGGTGATCGTCCACGCGTACGTCGCGCCGGGCTGCGACGGGATCGTCGCGTTGAGCGTCGCGTTCGGCGCGGCAGTGTTGGCCGCGGAGATGTTCGCGTTCGGATCGGCCGAGACGGTCACGGTGTGCGCGTCGGAGACGCTGCAACCCGCGCCGGTCGTCACGGTGACGCTGTAGACCTGCGAGCCGCTGATCTGTGTGTGCGTGATCGTCTGCGTGGTCTCGCCGGTGTTCCAGACATACGACGCGAAGCCTGCGCCGGCATCGAGGGTGAACGGCGTGCGCGCGCAGACCGACACGGGACCGGTGATGGTCACGCTCGCGGCCGCGGCGATCGGGATGTTGACCGGGCCGCTGCTGCTCGTGCACGAGCCGGCGTTGACGGTCACGTTGAGCGTGACGTTTCCGCTCGCGCCCGCGGTGAAGGTGATTGCGTTCGTGCCGGCGCCGCTGGTGATCGTGCCGTTGCTGATCGTCCACGTGTACGTCGCACCAGCCTGCGCCGCGACGGATGCGTTCGCGTTGCCGCCCGCGCAGACCGACACCGGCGACGTGATCGTCGCGACGGGGTTCGACGAGACGGTGACGGTGTGCGAGTCGCTCGCGCTGCACGAGCCGTTGGCGACGGTGACGGAGTAGGTCGTGGTGGAGGCGGGCGAGACGCTGATGGTCTGCGACGTCGCGCCGGTGCTCCAGAGGTAGCTCGTGTACGGACCACCCGCGTCGAGCGTGACCGACGTCGAGGCGCAGGTCGCGGTCGGGCCGGTGATGGTCGGAGCGGGCGTCGTCGCGACGTTGACGATGTGCGTCGCGCTGTTGCTGCAGCCGATGTTGTCTTCGACGATGACGCTGTACGTCGTGGTGGAGCCAGGCGTGACGCTGATCGTGCGCGTGGTCGCGCCGTTGTTCCAGAGATACGACGCGAAGCCAGAACCCGCGTCGAGCGTGATGGCGGGGTTGCCGGTGCAGTACGACGCCGGGCCGGTGATCGTCACAGGCGGCGGCGTGCAGGACGTCGCGTTGACGACGTTCGAGAATTCGGACGTGCCGTCGGCGATGCCGGTGCACGACGGATTGAGATAGCTCGTCGCAGTCATGACGACCGGATCGCCGAGGCCGAGCGAGGGCGCGGCGAACGTCGAGCCGGCGGTGAAGAAGTTGCCGTCGATGCATGCGCGGCCGAGGAACGACTTGCCTTCGCCGGACGCGTCGGCTTCGTAGAACTCGATCAGCACGCTGCCGATGAGCGGATTGCCGCTGACGTTGATGCCGTACGTGAAGTGCACGTCACCGCCGCCGACGAGCAAAGCGCCAGTGGCGTTGGGCGAGTTCTGCAGGCCGTTCGGGCCGGAGTCGGCGTCGTCGGTGTCGTTCGGCGTCGGGCCGTCGGCGCCGATGTCGATGCCGAGGTTCGTGTTGTCGTGGATCTCGTTGCCGAGGATCTTGTTCGCGGAGCCGCTGATGATGTCGACGCCGCGGTTGTTGAACTTGATGTAGTTGTTGTCGCCGGCGACGGTGCCGCCGACGATGGTGTTCGACGCGCTGATCGAAACGCCCACGGTCGTGTTGCTCATCGGCGTGACGCCGTCGGTCGCGGAGCCGATCGTGTTGCCTGCGATCAGCGTTCCGTCCGACACGACGTTGATGCCGACCGCGTGACCGGAGATCACGTTGCCCTGGCTGTTCGTGCCGACGGCGGTGGCGGTCGCGTCGGTGGAGATCGCGACGCCGGCGATGGTCGCGCCGAGTGGCGTCGAGCCGTTCGCGGCCGGTCCGATCCAGTTGAATGTGATGACCGTGTTGTCGACGGTGTCGCCCGACGAGCCTTCGACGTAGATGCCGTAGCTCGTGTTGCCGGAAATGATGTTGCGATGCAGCGCGGTCGCGCCGCCGAGGGTGGTGTTGTTCGCGTCGTCGACGACTTCGACGCCGACGTTGTTCGGGCGCGCGACGTTGCCCGACGGATCGGTGCCGATGTAGTTGCCGCTGATCGCGTTGCCGGTAGCGTCGTCCATAACGAGGACGCCGTGGTAGACGTTGCCCGAAAGCACGTTGCGTTGCGCGACGGTCGTACCGCCGACGGTGTTCGAATTGCCTTCGATCTGCACGCCGTGCGCGTTGCCCGCGGCGATGCCGCCGGTGTCGAGGCCGAGGTAGTTGCCTTCGACGGTGTTGTTGTCGCCGTAGATGTGCAGAGCCGCCGCGCTCATGTTCGTCATCGACAAGCCGCGGATCGTGTTGTTGCTGCCGAGGATGCGCAGACCGTCGCCGAGCGAGCCGGCGGCGCCGTCGATGCGGACGATCGGTGAGCCCGCGTAGCCCGGCTGCGTCGTCGCGTCGACGGTGATCTGGTTGTCGTCGAGGTTCGGAAGATCGGACAGCGGCGAGATGACGAACGGACCGCTGCCGATGTTGAACGCGATCGTGCAGGGGAGCGGCGTGCAGACGCCGAGCTGCACATCCTGGAGCGCCTGGCGCAGCGAGCCGACGCCGGTGTCGTTCGTGGTCGTGACGACGAGCGTGCTGCCGGTGACGCTGACTGCGGGCGGGATCGAGTTGTTGCCCGGCAGCGGATCGCCTTCCGTCGCGCTGGCGGTACCGGTCACGGTGTGCGTACCGGTCGTCGTCGTGCTCGTCAGTGCGAGCACGACGTGCACCTCAGCGCCGTTGAGGATGTTGCCGACGCTGCACGTCACGATGCTCGCCGCGTAGTTGCACGTGCCGGCGTCCGGCGTCGCGCTGTTGTACGTGAGCGTCGTCGGGATCGGCGCGCTGAACGTGACGCTCGTCGCCGTCTGCGGGCCGTTGTTCGCGATGGTGAAGTCGAACGTGAACGCCGTGTTCTGCGCGATGGGCGCGGCGGGGCTGAGCGCGGTGAGCTCGATGTCGGCCTGATTCGGATCGGTGGTGATGGACCAGCTCGACGAGTTGTTCGCGCCGTTCGCATCGGTCGTCGATGCGGTCACGCTGGCCGTGTTCATCACCGTGGTCGGCGAGTTGGGCGCGTTCGTGTTGATCGTGATCGACGGCGCGGTGCCGACGGTCATCGAGGCCATGGTGCAGGTCACCGTCAGGCCTACGTTGTTGCAGGTCCAGCCGGTACCGCTGTAGCTGCCCAGGGTGTGTCCGGCCGGCAGCGTGTCGGTGACGGTCACGCCGCTCGCGTTGTCGGGTCCGAGGTTCTGCACGCTGAGCGTGTACGTCACCGCGGCGCCGACGGCGACGTTGGTGGCCGGCGCAGTCTTCGTGATCGCGAGATCGGCGACGCCGGTGACGCTGAGCAGCAGGCCGCTCGCGTCGTACGCGTCGCTGAACGTTCTGCCGCCGGAGAGCGCTGGATAGCTGTACGGCTGGGTGAAGTCGCCGGTGTGCGACGCCGTGCTGATCACGCGGAACGTGTCGCCGCCGTTGGGCTGGTACGGGCCGTTGAGCGTGATGTCGAGCGTGCCTGCGAACGACGGCGTGCCGCTCGTGACGAGGATCTGCGAGAACTGAGAGCCGGCGATGACGCCGCCGAGCTTGAAGCGCAGCGTTCCTGCGGTCTGCGTGAACCCACCGCCGAGTTGGAGGATGCCGCTCTGGAGATCGAGGAGGCCGCCGCTGTTCGTGAGCCCAACGCCGGTGAAGGTCGTGGTGGCGGGGGACGTCTTCTGGAAAGTGCCGGTGTTGACGAACGCTCCGGCTGAGCCGCCGTTGTTGAACGTGGTGTCGGTGGAGACGGTGAACGTGCCGCCGTTGGCGATGTTGCCGCCGTTCGAGACGTTGATCGTGCCGTTGCCGAGGATCGTGACGGCGCCGCCGCCGTTCGAGGAGAGCGTGCGGTTGTTGAGCGCTTTCGCCGATGCGCCGGTGATCTGCAGCGATCCCGTGCTGCTGACGTTCGTGATGCCGCCGCCGAGCATCGTGCCGCCGGACCACGCCGATGCGTCGGTGAGATTGATCGTGCCTGCGCCGCCGAGCGTGCCGCCGCTCATCGTGAGGATCGGCAGGTTGAGCGACGCCGCGGTGACGTCGAGTTGTCCGCCGCTGAGCACCACGCTGCCGAATCCGGAGACGGTGGTGCCGGGACCGAACGTGTAGGTGTCGGAGTCGATGATGAGCTGCGTGCCGCCGCTGAGCGAGATCGGTCCGGCGCTCGTGCCGTCGGCGAGATTGAGCGTGCTGCTTCCGTTGAGCACGATGCCACCGCCGGCGCCGCCGAGCGTGACGCCGCTGAGCTGCACCGGTCCGGGCGAAGTGACGATGAGCGAGCCGGTGTTGACGATGTCGCCCGCGGAGCCGGAGTCGCTGAAGATCACACCCGCGTTGACGTTGAAGATGCCTGCGTTCAGCAGGCTGCTGCCGGCGCCGAAGTTGATCGTGCCGCCGCCAGTCACGGAGAGCGTGCCGGAACCGCCGATGTCGAGCGTGCGCTGCAGCGACTTCGCGGACGGTCCGCTGATCGTGAGCGTCGACGCGGTCGGAACGCTCGTGGTGCCGGAGCCCGACATCGTGCCGCCGCTCCACGTGCCGTTGGCGACGCTCAGCGTGCCGGTGCCGTTCACGGTGCCGTTGCTCAGTTCGAAGTTGGGGATGAGATCGTTGGCGTTGACGGTGAGCGTTCCGGCCGTGACCTGGAACAGACCGGCGCCCGTGACGTCGGAGCCGCTGTTCAGCGTGACGACGTCGGAGTCGACGACGAGGTTGCCGGTCAGCGTGATCGGGCCGCTGTTGGTGAGCGCGGCCGGATTGAGCGTGCCGGTCTGGATCAGCATCGTGCCGCTGTTGAGGATCGAGACCCCGACGATGGAGGTCGTGCCCGCGCCGGCCGATTTGCGGAAGAGCGACGACGAGGCGATGCCGCCGTCCGCGCCGCCGTCATTGATGGTGAGGTCGGAGAGGATGTCGAACGTGCCGGCGTTGTCGATGTTGCCGCCGGTCGACAGGTTGAACGCGCCGGTGCCGCCGAGATTCATCGTGCCGCCGGCGAGGATCTGAATCGTGCGCGTCGCGAGCGCTTTCGCGTTCGTGCCCGACGCGGTCAGCGACGAGCCGCTCGCGACTTGCGACGTGCCGCTGCCGTTCATCGTGCCGCCGGTCCAGAACCACGAGCCGGTGCCGGTGTTGACGACGCCGCTGCCGCCGAACTGGCCGCCGTCGAGTTGCAGATGCTCGATGGTGATGTTGCTGTTCGCGTTGAGCGTGCCGCCGTTCACGTGCACTTTGCCGAGACCGGTGACGTTGCTGCCGGTGCCGAAGACGTACGTGTCGGAGTCGACGAGGAAGATCGCGCCGCTGCTGATCGTGATCGGTGCGATCGAGTTGCCGTCCGCGGCGTTGAGCGTTCCGGTCTGGAGATCGATCGAGCCGGAGTTGTTGTTGAGCGTGACGCCGGTGAAGATCGTCGAGCCCGCGGTGGTGCTCTTGCGGAACGTGCCGAAGTTGTCGAAGCCGGCGTCGGTGCCGCCGTCGCTGATCGTCGCGTCGGTCTTCACTTCGAACAATCCGTTGTTGTCGAAGCCGCCGCCGTTCGACATCGTGATGTTGCCGCCGTTCCAGTTGGCGGTCGCGCCGCTGTTGATCGTGATGAGGCGCTGATTGAGCACCTTCGCAACGGCGGTGTTGATGTTGAGCGTGGCGCCCGACTGCACGGTCACGCCCGCCGCGCCGGTGAGCGTCCCGGCGTTCCAGTTGAACGTGCCGAAGACGTCGAGACCGCCGGTGCCGTTGATGCTGTTGCCGCTGTGCGACAGCACGCCGGTCGTCGTGATCGTGCTGGGATTCGTGATCGTGAGGCCGTTGGAGGAGGTGATGTCGAGCGTCTGCACGCCCGACGTGCCGGTGCCGACCGTGACGCTCTTCGCCGCGGCCGCGGGCGTGTTGATCGTGACGGTGTAGGTGCCGCTCGCGTCGATGATCGCGTTGTCGTTGATGGTCGGAACGGTGGCCGGGCTCCAGTTGCCTGGCGTTTCCCAGTTGCCGCTGCCGGCGATCCAGTGGATGTCGCCCGCGATGGTGACGGCGGGAGAGAACTCGGATGTGCCTTCGCTGACGGTCGTGCACGCGCCGTCGGTGTACGCGGTCGCGGTGACGATCAGTTTGTCGCCGGGGGTTGCACTCGCGGTCGTGAGTCCGAAGACGGCGCCGGAGAACACAGTGCCGGCCATGCACGTTGACTCGCCGAGGTGCACCAGGCCTTGCGGAACGGCGGAGGCGTCGGCTTTGTACGCGTCGAAGATGTAGCCGCCGGTGTTCACCGCGCTCGCCGAATCCATCGAGAAGGTGATGGTGATGTTGCTCGCGGAGTAGAGCGCCTGCGAGACGATCGGATAGTTCTGCCGGTTGTTCGGACCGGTGTCGCCGTCGCCCGTGTCGTTCGCGGTGAGGCCGTCGTCGTTGAGATCGATGCCGAGGTTGCCGTTGCCCGAGTTCTGACCTTTGCGGACGCTGTTGCCGATGCCGGTGCCGACGATCGTCACGCCGTCGAAGAGGCTGTTGGCGATCTTGTTGCCGAACATCGTGCCGACTTTGTTGTTCGACGCAGTGCCGAACATCTTGACGCCGGTGCCGTTGGCCATCGCCGTGGTGCCGTCTTTCGCGAAGCCGATGACGTTGTTGTCGATCGTGCTGCCGTCGCCCGCGATGCTGATGCCGTACGTCGAGTTGCCGCTGATCGTGTTCGCTTCGGACGGCGAACCGCCGCCGATGGTGTTGTTGTTTGCGCCGGCGTCGATCTGAATGCCGATCGCGTTCGGCAGTGCGGTGATGCCGTCGCCCGCCGGTCCGATGATGTTCGCGACGACGTCGGTGCCGTTGCCGGAGAGCACGAGACCGCTGCCGGTGTTGCCGCTGATCACGTTGCCGGTGCCGGCCTGTCCGACGGTGACGCTGCAGCCGCTGCAGATCGCGATGCCGGTGGCGTTCGGGAGCGCGCCGTTGAGCGCCTTGTTGGTGCCGACGTAGTTACCGCTGATCGAAACGGTGTTCGAGCCGTTGATGATCTGCACGCCGTACGTCGTGTTGCCGCTGATGAGGTTGCGGCGATCGGGAGTCGAGCCGCCGAGGATGCTTTCGGTCGAGGCGTTGAACACCACGCCGATGGCGTTCGGCGAGGACGTTGTGCCGCCGACTTCAGTGCCGATGTGGCAACCCGCGACGTACGAGCCGGAGTTGTCGCCGCTGAACTTCACGCCGATGCCGGTGCCGCCGTTGTAAAAGCTCTGAATCGCGAAGCCGCGAATCTTGACGAACGTTTCCTGGATGTCGAAGCCGACCGGGATGTTCGAGGTGCCGTCGATCGCGAGCGTGATGACGGCGTTCGACGGCTGGCCGAAGGCGTTGGTGTTCGGCGACGAGCCCGGCGCGGTGTAGCCGTCGATCGTGAGATCGGAGACGACGATCGCGGGGAGTGCGGTGACGAGGTTGATCGTGCCGGCGACGGAGAACTGGATCGTGCATGGCGACGGGCACACGCCGGTGTTGGCGTCGATGATGGCCGCGCGAAGCGAGCCTGCGCCGCTGTCGTTCAGGTTGGTGACGGTGATCGTCGACGGTCCCGCGGTGACGTCGAAGGCGAGGAGTCCGTCGGTGAGCGTGTCGCCGCCGCTCGCGGTCGCGCGCATCTGCAGGCCGGATTCGACGGTGTCGTACGTGACGCCGCTGATCGTGATCTGGTTCGTCGCGTTCATCACGCCGGTCACGGTGCCGCCGATGCTGCCGGTGCCGTTGTCTTCCCTCAGCGTGATGGTCGTCGGATCGAAGACGTCGGTGGGATCGCCGTTGTCGGCCTGCGCTTCGACGACCACGTTGAACGGCGTGTTCGCAGTCGGATCGGAGCCGCCGTTGATGCTGATGATCGCGAGCTTCGACGCGGCCGCGAGGCTGCCCGGCTGGCCGACGACCCAGTCGCCGAGGTAGTTCGGGAGGGTGAAGGCGGACGCCTGATGCGTGACGGTGTTGACGCTGCCGTAATGCGTGTACGTGAAGGAGCCGGAGTCGTAGTTCGCGAGGATGTACTGCGCCTCGCTGCCGGTGACGACGTCGGAAACGTTGTAGTTGAAGGTGATGCTGTCGATCGGGTTGACGGACGACGGTCCGGAGATGTTCCAGTAGCGCTCGAGGACGTTGTTGCCGGTGCGCGGCGGATGCTGGCCGTTGACCGCGGCGACGGTCAGAAGCCCCGCGCTGCCTGCATCGACGTCGACAGGCAGGTAAACGCTCGCCGTGCCGACGTGGAAGCGTCGCGCGGGCGTCGGGTTCATGCCCATCGTGAGCGGTCCGCGCACCCAGCCGGTCGTGCGATTCACGGTCGCGAGGACGTCGACGGTGAAGGTGCCGGGGCCGCCGTTGACGTTCAGCACGCCGCCGTAAAGATTGAGTGCGGTGTTGACGGTGTAGTTGCCGCCGCCTTCGAACGTGACCAAGGCCGTGTTGTTCTGCTCGATCGTGCCTGTCGTGACGTTGGAGCCTGCGCTGACGGTCTGCGCGCCGGTGCCGTTGAATTTGAACGTCGCGTTGGTCGAAACGACGGTGCCGTTGATGGTGACGTCGCCGTTGAAGGTGACGGGCGAGAGACCCGGATCGAACGTGCCGTCGCACGTGAAGTCTCCGCCGATGCTGAGCAGATAGCCGCTGCTTTCGAACGTGCCGGCTGTGACGTCGAGATCGTTCGTGACGGTCGTCGAGCCGCTCATGGTCGCGCTGCCGCTCGCCTTCGAGATCTGCAGCTTGTAGTACGTCGCGGCGAGCATGTTCTGGTTGACGATGCCGTCGTAGACGACGGTTCCCGTGCCCGCGACGAGAGTGTTCGCCGAGCCCCAGTTGCCCGAGACGTTGATCTGGCCTGTCGTGACGCTGAGGGTGCCGTCGCCGGTGATGTCGCCGGCGTCGAGGTTCGCGGCGCCGAGGTTCAACGTGACGACGTTCGCGCCGTTGTCGGTGACGTCGAGCTGTTGATTGACGGTGAGGTTGCCCGAGACGTTGTGCGTCACCGGGCCGCCCATCGTCGCGATGTACAGACGCTCGAACGGAATGGCGGCATTCACGGTCTGCGCAATTGCGGACTGATAGACGATCGCGCTGGAGGGATTGAGGAAAAGACCGCCGTACGGAATCGGGAAGGCCGTGGCGCTCGCCGCGGAGCCGAGTTTGAGCACGGCGAGCGCGCCAATCGACACGTTGGACGTGCCGCCGACGTTGAGGACGAGCTGGTAGCCGCCGTCATCGAACACGCCGGCGTCGATCGTCAAATCACCGTTGACGGTGATCGGACCGTTCAAGGTCGCGGTGCCACTCTTGTTGATCGTGAAGTGATGGAAGGCGTAGCTGTTGACGGTCTGCGCGCCGCTGCCATCCAGCGTGACGGTGCTGTTGCTGTTGGTGAAGATGGTGCCGCCGCTGCCGAGGTCTCCGCCGATGTTGAGGGCGCTGGCTGTGCTGCCGGGTCCGAAGTCGATGATGGCCTGCGCCGCGGTGCCTGCGAATGCGACATTGCCCGCGAAGGCCGCGGTGCCGCCGTTGGTTGTGAATTCGAGTTTCGACGCGCTCGAGCCGCCGCCGGTGATCTGAATGCCGGCGTTGGAAACATTGAGAGCGCCGCCGTCGACGCGCACGATGTTGGTGGATCCGGGAGTGGCGCTGTTGATCGCGATCGCGGGTTCGGTCGCACCGAGGACAGAGAGAGTGCCGTTGATGACGAGCATCTTGTTGCCCGGCGTGCCGTCGAGTGTGACCGACAACGCGGACTCGGTGCCCGTGACGGTGACGACGTGGCTGGCAGTGATGGTGACGGTGTCGCCCGCGCCCGGCACGCCCGCACCGCCCCACGTCGACGACGATCCCCAGCTTCCGTTCTGGCTGCTGGTGAAGCTCGCCGCAAACGCAGGAAGCGACGAAAACACCATCGCCACGACCACGACCCATTTCACACGGTTCATGAACTCTCCTCGGACACACCCGTGCACGTGGTACCCGGCGCGCACGTTCTCAATTGGACTGGAAATCGGACCCGCGCGGATTGTAACTGAGAATAACTAAATGGGTCAGCTACCCCGCTTCGGAAACTCTACGGCTATAGAGCGGATTTCGGACGTGAGGTGGGTCACGAGGAGGGTTCCGCGACGGCGGAAGGCTCGCGAAGAGCGCGGTAATAGGCCGCGACGTCCTTGCTCATGAAGAGATACAGCAGACCCAGAATCGGAATGGTCGCCTCTTCGAAGTCGGTGGCGTGGAGCACGTGGACATCGATGACGGCGTACGAGATCAGCATCTGGACGAACCAGAGGACGAGGATCTTGCGTGTGTACGCATGCTCGTGCCAGATCGCGAGCGCGCTCCACGACGCCAGAATGAGCGTGGCGCCGGACCTCATCGCCACCGCACGCGGCCAGGCTTCCGGACCCTGCCACAGAATCAGTCCCGCGAGGGCGATGAGGGTCAGGCCTTTCACGCACGCGATCACGAACGACATCCAGAACATCACGCGGATGCCGAGCGGAATGTGGCGCAGGTAGGCGCGGGCTTTCGCAATCCAACCGAGCAAGACGACATCATCGGAAATCTCCCCGATAATCACAATCAAATCCCATGAGCACGATGCAGGTCGTCATGTTCGCGACGGCGATGGTCCTCATTCTGGGGATCGCGCTTGCGGATCAATTTCATTGGCTCGGGCAAGGTCGCGCGCGGACGGTACTCGTGTTTCTGTGCGCGGCCGGCGCGATTGCGGCGTTGCGCGTTGGTGGATTGCCGCCGTCGTGGTTCGATGGGTCAAAGGTCGGATTCGGGATCGCGGTCACCTCTGTGGTGAGCGCGTTCATCGGCTCGAGCGACGAGCGCACGTTCCGCAGACCGTTCTTCCTCGGCTTCGGCCTGTCACTGTTCGGTGTAAATGTGGTGCAGGCCGTAATGAATGTTCTGTGAGGGCCGTACCATCAGCGCCCATGCGCAATTGGGGTGCTCGGCTTCTTCTCGCCGGTCTGACGACCGGCATCACTGACGGTCTGTTCGCGTGTGTGATGGCCCTCGTCAACGGCTCGACCGTGATGCGTCTCTGGCAGAACGTCGCGTTCGTGCTCCTCGGCAAGCCGTCGTTCGACGGCGGCTGGCGAACGGCGGGAATCGGCCTGCTTATGCACTTCGGCGTCGCGTTCGCGTGGTCCGCGATCTTCCTGTTGCTCTACGCGAACTGGCAGTGGCTTCAGCGGCAGGGCATTGTGAAAGTCGCGCTAGTTTACGGACCGATGATCTGGCTGGTGATGTCGCTGGTGGTGATCCCGCTGATCCTGCATCGCCCGCCGACGATCAATGCGCGCTGGTGGATTCAGCTCATCGGACATTTCCCGTTCGTCGGATTGCCGATCGTTTCGTGCATCGCGCGCCCGGCGCTCCGTCGGATGGACGAAGCGCCGGCGTAATCAAGCGACTTACTGTGCGGGCACGTAAGTCGGGTCCTGCGTCAGCTCGTCGATGACGCTGCCGTACGCAGTGACCCGGCCCGCGCCGTCAATGACGCGAATCGTGATGCGGCCGTTGTAGACGCTGCCGACGCCGAGCTCGCGAATGATCGCGAACTGGCGGAACTCATTGGCCGCCAGCGGAATCTGCACCGTCGGCGTGACCTTCGAGTCGGGGAGCACGACCTGCACTTCGACCGTGACCGGATTGCCTGTGACTTCGGCGAGCCCGAGGTTCGTGCGATAGCGGACCGAGTCCTCGACTTGCAGGATGTGCAGCGTGCGACCGCCAACGCCAGTCGCATCGTCCGGCGTGACCGCCGGGATGAATTGACCGTATGTGCCGCTGCCGGTGTCGTTGTACGTGCGACCGGTGACGACGAGACTCGCGGGCTGCGGTGTCGCGAGATGCACGACGCCGCCGGTGTTCGACGCGCCGAACAGCGACGCCACGACATTGTCGAGCGTCATCACCGCGCCGGCGTTGAGCGTCACGTTCTGCGAGATCGGTGCGGCGTTGTTGAGCGGATAGAACGTCAGCACCGCCGATTGCGCAGCGCTGCCGTAATTGAACACGCGCATGTCGGTGCGCCAGTTCGCGCTCGGATTCGTAAGATTCGCAACACCCGGCAACACGAATCGCGACGCGCCACTCTGCGTGAGCAGCGTGCCCGTCACTGCAAGAGGATCGCGCGTGTTGTTGTCGACGACTGACGCATACGCCGTGACTTTGCCGCTGCCGTCGACGACCTGCACTTCGACGCGACCGTCACTGAGCGTGATGCCGTTCTGCGCGAGCAGTGAATTGAGCTGACGCTGTTCGCCCGCCGCGAGTTGCATCGGCAGATCGAGCAGTCGCGTTCCACCGCCATTGAACACGCTCATCACGATCGACGCCGGATTTCCCGATCCTTCGGCCACGCCGACGTTCGTGCGATACGCACCGTTCTCCGCGATCTGCTGAATGCTCAGCAACTGCGGCAATGCGCCTTCGAGCGCGCGTCCGATGAAGCTCGTGAATCGCAGCGCCGGGATGTACTGGCCGAGCGTCCCGTTGTTCGTGACGTTGTACGTGCGGCTCGACGCGACCGTGGCCAGCGTCGCGATCTCGGGCTCGTCGAGCGGGACGATCTCGAGCATGCCGCTCGCGCCGTCGTTCAATGCACCGAGTCCGTACCAGTTGTTGATGATGTCGTCGAGCGCCGTCGTCGCGCCCGCGTCGACAGTGATCTCCGTTTCCTTCACGCCCTGCGACGTTCCGCCTGCCGGCGTGAATGTGAGGCGATAGCGATACGGTTTGAAGCCCGCGTTCGTGACGCGCACGTCGGACTGCCAATGCGAGTTGATGCCGTCGAGGTGACCGACGGTCGGAATCACGAGCGCGTACTGCGAGGTCTCGTCTTTCGACAACACCGGCGTGACCGGCGTGACGAGCGAGATCGAAACTGGAATTGGCGGCGCGAACACGGTGCCCTGCGCGCTGACGCCCGACGCGTCGAGCGTCGTGATGACGACGATGACGCTCGCGGTGAACGTGCCGTTCGGCAACGTCTTCGGATCCGCCACGACTTCGAGCGTCACGCCCTCGGGCGGCAGCAACCCGATTGCAGGTCGCACGGTGAGCCACGGACGATCGGTCGATGCTGAGTACTGCGCGGTGACGCCCGGCGTTCCCGCGACGAAGACTTCCTGCACGATCAACTCGGTCGTGCCGAACGGCACGTTGACGTTGCGATTGTTGCGATCGCGCGGCGGCAGCGGCGCGATGACGATGCGCACCGTCGGTGAGTACGGACCAGGTTCCGCGCTGCAGTCATTGAACGCACGAACGCGATAGAAGAACGCGGTCGCCGCGACGACGGTGTGCTTGAACTTCACTTCATGCGCCGTCGTGGTTTGCGTTTGCGCGTCGCGGAAATCGCCGAAGGTCGCTTCGTCGATTTCGTAGCGCGTCGCACCCGGCACGACGTCCCACGTCACCGAGTACTCCTTCGCGGACGTCGTCTGTCCGACGACACTCGCGAGCGGCGCGACCGGCGTGATGCACGTTTGTTCGGTCGTGAAGGTGACGCACGCGCTGGTCTCAGTGCCACACGCACCGAGCCGGCTTTCAACGCGCCACTCATACGTGCGACCCGCTTCGAGCGAGTACGGCAACGACTTCGCCGACGTCGCGCCGAAGCGCGTCGTGCAGCCAGTGCCTACGGCGCCGAGGAAGACGACGTAGTCGTCGCCGTTGCCGTTCCACGACAACGCGCCGTGCGCGGGAACCGTCGCGTTGTTCGCAGGCGCGAGGCTCACGGGGGCGGTGTTCGGACAGAAGACGTGTGCCGACGCTTGCGCGCTGTTGTTCGCGCCGTTGCCGTCATTCGTCGACGACGTCACCGTCGCCGTATTCGTCACCGGTTGTCCCTCGGTGCCCGCGTTGACGTCGTACGTCGCGAAGATCGTCTTCGTCTGATTGACGGAGAGCGTGCCGAGGTTGCAGGGGAAGGCGGTGGCGCAATCGCCGCTGTTCGAGTCGAAGGAGAGGCGGTTCGGCGTCGGA
>DASVNL010000281.1:0-8440 GCA_036383875.1 Thermoanaerobaculia bacterium | reverse complement strand
CGACGTTTCGCGTCGACACGGTCACGCTCTTCAACAGCCAACTTCATCCGCAAGGCGCAATCCACACCGCATTGGAACGGTTCGAGCTCGCATGAACATCGCCGCGCATCCCGACTACGCCGAAGGCGCCTACGACGAACTTTCGTTCTGGAGCTCGCACTTCGGCGCGCTGCTTTTCGACAATCTCGAGTTGCGACCGAACATCCGCGGCCTCGACATCGCCTGCGGCAGCGGCTTTCCGCTGATTGAGCTCGCACACGCGCACGGTCCGTCATCGCATTTCACCGGACTCGATCTCTGGACGCCGGCACTGACACGCGCGCGTCGCAAGCTCGCTGTGTTCGGACTCACGAACGTCGACCTGCAGGAAGGCGATGCACACGAGCTCCCTTTCGCCAACGAGTCCTTCGACCTCATCACCTCCAACCTTGGCGTCAACAACTTCACCGATCCGCCCGCGGCGATGCGTGAATGCTTCCGCGTCGCACGGAAAGGCGCACGCGTCGCGATCACGACGAACCTCATCGGCCACATGGCCGAGTTCTACGACGTCTTCCGCGCGAGCGTACCGCCGTCACTCATCGAGGCGGTGAACGCGCAGGAAGCACATCGCGGCACACGCGCAACGATCGAGCAGCTCATCACCGACGCGGGCTTTACGCTGACGAAGGTCGTCGAGAGCGAGTTCCACCTGCACTACGCCAACGGCACCGCGATGCTGAAGCATCCGCTGGTCGGATTCTTTCTCGATGGCTGGCGCGGCGTGACGGACGACGAAGAGGTGTGGCGAACGATCGAGTCGAAGCTCAACGCCGCGGCGCCGCTTCGCTTTCGAGTTCCTCGCCTTTACGCCGAGGGGCTGAGGCCAGGCGCGTAGCGCGGCTCTTGGCGACTTCCTTGCCGCGCAACTGACCGCACGCCGCGGCGATGTCGCGACCTTTCGAGCGTCGCACGGTGACGCGCACGCCGTTGCGCACGAGCGTGTCGACGAAGCGGTCGATCTCGCGATCGGACGGACGCTTCATCCACGCCGGAAGATTTGGGTCCTCATTAAATGGGATCGCATTCACTTTCGCGTGAATGCCGCGAATCAACTTCGCCAGCGCGACCGCGTCCGACGTGGAGTCGTTGAATCCCGCGAGCAGCACGTACTCGATCGTGATGTCGCGACCCTTCTCGAGTGGGAACGTGCGCAACGCTGCCATCAACTCGTCGAGCGGATACTTCGACGTGATCGGCATGATCTCTTCGCGACGCTTGCGGTCCGGCGCGTTCACGGAGATCGCGAGGTTCGGACGGCGCTCGAGTCTCGCGAGCTCCTCGATGCCGGGGATGATGCCCGACGTCGAGACGGTGATGCGTCGCGGCGCCATCGAGCGATAGAGCACGTCGAGCGTCGTGACGAGATGATCGAAGTTCAGCAGTGGCTCGCCCATCCCCATGAACACGACGTTCATCATCTCCGCAGGGATCTGCTTTTCATGCTGGATGACGAAGAACTGGCCGAGCATCTCCGCCGGCGTGAGGTTGCGGCCCGCGCCGAAGAATCCGGTCACACAAAACGTGCAACCGACTGCGCAGCCGGCCTGCGATGAAAGGCAAATGCTCGTGCGATCGCCCATCGGCATGTAGACCGATTCGATGCGCTGCATGTCCGCGAGTTGAAAGAGATACTTCTGACTGCCATCGCTCGCCGGAACCGTCCGAGTCAACACCTCGGGCATCGACAGCGTGAACTGCTCCGCGAGCTTCGCGCGCGTTTCTTTCGGGATGTTCGACATCGCGTCGAACGAGTCGGCGCCGCGGACGTGCATCCACTCTTCGACCTGCCGCGCGCGGAACGCGGGAGACACGATTTCGCCCAGCGTGCGTTCGAGCTCGCCGGGCGACAGATCGTAGAGATTGGGCAGAGTCACGGTGAGTTGCGCTAGGGTTCTTCGGGCGCGGGAGCGAGCGGCTCGACGCGCCTGTGTCCGCGGACCTTGCGGGTCGGATCGATGCCGAGGCCGCGGAGGAGAGCGAGGTCGTTGACGTTGATGCGGAACTGCACTTCGCGCGGCGGCTCCGCGGGCGTCACTGCGGTGGTGTCGTCGTCGCTGCTGCCGTCCTGCTTGTTGAGACCGATCGTCGCGTCGAGGACCACGTAGAGGTCGTAACCCTCATCGCGGATCTTCTGGATGTGGAGGTTGACATCCTCGGAGCCGGAGATCGACTCATTGATCGCCGTGCCGAGGTCCTGCAGGAGTTGCTTGATTTTTTCGTCCACGCGGTCTCCGATTCGTGCACGTAAACCTCTGAAAATGAAGCAACTTAAGTTTTACATGCGCAAACAGATTATCCAAACGGCAGCCGCGCCGGTCAATATTTCACTCGCACCCCGACCGGAGTAGACTGTTTGCCCGCTGTTCATCACGCCTCAGCCGCGCCAGAGCTCCGACCAGTAGCCGAGGTACTTCCAGCGTCCCCACTTTGCGTACCGTCGCAGCATCGCCTTGTCCGTGACCTTGCGGCCCGCGTGATACGTGTCGCGCACGTGGCGGCGGAACTCCGTGTCGACGGCGATGAAGTCGTGACGGCCGTCCATCGCGAGAAGGTGCGCGGCGCCGTACGGACCGATGCCCGGAAGCTTCAGATAGCTCTTGAACAGCTCTTCCGTCGGAAGAGTCGTGTCACCGACGGTAGAGAGGTCGAACGCCGCGAGTGCGTGAATCGACTTTGCGCGATAGCCGAGGCGACAGACTTCCTGCAGTTCGTCGGGTGAGAAGCGAAGGACGTCCTGCTGTGCGGGAAACGCGCCGTCGCGGCCGCAGTGTTCGACGATCAGCTCGACCATGCGCTTCGTCTGCCGCCACATCGTGTTCGTCGTGGTGATGATCTTCACCGCGTCTTCCCACAACGTCGACCCGCATAGCAATCGCCCGAAGCCGGTCTCGACAACCCACGCGTGACGCTCGGAGTCGCGCGCCATTTCATGAAACTCGGCGAGATCGACGCCAAGCTGAAACATGCGCGTCATCCGACGCCGCAATTCGTCGCTGTCCGGCGCACCATCGACGCGCAGCTTCTTGCCCTTCACCGAAATCGCGAGATCGACGACACGCCCGTCGAGCACTTCCTTGCGTCGCAGGACTTGTTCGCCGGCGGACCAGCGGAATGGCGCGAGCTGATACCACCCGTGTGATTCGACGGTGGGCACGAACGCGAATTGAGGAGGGAGCGAGATGTTGGAGGCGACGGCCGGAATCGAACCGGCGGGTGAAGGTTTTGCAGACCTCTGCCTTACCACTTGGCTACGTCGCCTCATCTCGTACGGCCGGCAAAAGGAACGCGAGTGTAGTGAACCCACGTAGCACCGTCAATATTCGGGCCGGGCCGGTAGGGGTCCGGGCCGCTGCGCAACTCCTTGGATGTCAGGTTCATCAATCGAAGGAGAGGTGCGCAAATGAGAGGTCTCGGCTTATTGACTCTGCTCGTGATCGCCGGAGCGCTACATGGACAGGAGGTCACTGCCACGACGACGGTGAATGGGCAGCCGCAAGCAGCGGCGGCAGTGCCGCAACCACAGCCGCAGCAACAGGCGGACGCGAATGATGGCAATGCTCGCGTGCAATGCGCGGCGACGTTGCAGTTCGATCGCGACGGAAGACTGCTCGGCAATCCACCGAACGTCGTCTCCAATCGAAACCTCTGTTACGAGATCCGCACCGCTCCTGATCTCGCGGACACGCAACGCGCCGAGGTCGCGGACCTGCTGCTCAAGGCAGCGCTGACGATCCATCGGGCTGGGGAGCTCACGCCGCCGTTCGACTACGGCCTCGTGCTCGCGCGCAAGCAGCAGATCCGCGCGACGTACTGCGCAAAGGCGCGTGAGCTCGTGAATCAACTGGGATCGTCCGTCAAGAAGGCGGAACTGGAGATTCGCCTCGGCGACGGCCGCTGTCTCGCGACCGATACCTTCACCTCGGGTTTCCTTCCCGACTTCAACTTCGGCGTGGCCAGCTATCGTGGCCGTGTCGCATGCCGTGACGCCAGCCCGTCCGCCGACGAGCAAGCGGCGACCCTGGATCCATCCACGGGTTTGGCACACGTCGCATTGACGATGCCCAGGGGATGCCGCGAAGTCAGCTACGAGCTTCGTTTCGAGCGGCCACTGCCGAGCGCCGTGGAAGAGTGGGCCGCGAGACATCCGATGCCCGACGACCTGCGACTCAAGGCGACAGAAGCGCGGCGCCAGTTCAGCGAGCAGGGACACGCGGTTCCAGTTGCCACGACTCTCGAGAAATTCAAAAAAGTCCACGGCTGCGTCGCGTCGGAGCTCGCACGCCAACCGCCGGACGAAAGCACGCTGATGACCTGCGTGGAGAAGACGACCGCGGCTGACGCCATCGCAGCGTTCCGCACCGCAACAACGGAGATCGGTGGGCATATCAATCGGCTCGTTCCGATCTTCAACCCGCTCGCCTCACAAATCACTGCAAACTGGGTCGAGAAGTGGCTATGGCTGACGGAAGGCCAGCCGTCGATCAATCCGCTGCGATTCGCACGACTGTCGGCTGCCGGCAAAGAACTCGAGACTTACAAGACCGACCTTGTCGCCACCAACGCGCGAATCGCCGCCACCGAGCGGATCGCGGCCGGTCTGCGGATTAGTGACCCGGTGAAGTTCGCGGAGTTGCAGACAGCGATCGCGGCTGACCAGGTGAAGCGCGAAACGCTCACCGCGGCAATCACGAAAACGACGACCGAGATTCAGGGGCTCGAAGCGAAGTTGGTGCGCGACTCTTTCCTGTACGACGGACTTCTGTTCCCGAGTGGCGGGGAAACGTACATGCAGCACCACGATGCGAAGAGCAGCTTCACTGTGATGGGCACACCTGTGGCTGAAGTCATCGAGACGCGGCGCGTCATCGTGATGGTTGAAAACGCCGACTCCGCCGCACAGTTCAAGATCGTGCAGACCGTTACACCGATCGCGAGCGATCGCACGCAACTCACCGATGAACTCTCGCTGAGCAGAACAGCATCTGCGGCACCGGGACCAACGGTCACCGGGGCAGCGCTCACGTTCAAGATTCAGTACGAGTTCCTGCGCGCCATCTCCGCAATCACCGAGTCGCAACTCACCGGCAGCGAGGTTCCCCTGCGTTTCGGGAAGGACGAAACGCCTGCACTGGTCACCAAGCTCGTACCCCACGACGTGCCCGGTCCCGCGCCGGCGAAAGTGGAGTACACCATCAAGCGCATCGACGGAACGACGGAGACCGAGGTCGCCAAGCAGTCGTATCGGCTCAATCGTCTGTATCGCGTGCGCTTCCGCACCGGCCTGATGTTCTCCACGCTGAAAACGACTGAGGTCAAAGGCGAAGGGGACGCGCGCAAGGAGATCGAGTCGGAGCATGGCGCCGATGCGGTCTTCGGCATCCAGACCTACATTGGTGCCCGCCGTGACATCCGCAATCTCGATCGTAAGGCGTTCTCGGTGTTCACCGGTTTCGGCGTTCGCGATTTCACCCACAACGCGCTCCTCGGCATCGGCTGGGAGGCCACGGCGGGCGTCACGCTGACGACCGGCATTCACGCGGGCCGGAGCCAGAAGAAACGCGGCGAAGGCGTCGAAGATCAGTGGCGCGGCCGCCCATTCTTCGCCGTCACGTTCGACGTCGATCTCTTCAAGCAACTCCTCGGCATCAAGCCGACGCTGTGATTCAGGTCCACACGGCGGAGCCTTTCGGGCTCCGCCGCTCACGGATACAGCGTCGCCACCGCCGCGATGTCGCCGGCGCTCAGCCCGTTCCGCTGTCCGATGGGAATCCCCGCTGGAATCGTAGTGATCACCGGGAGGCTCGGATCGAGCGCGTACGCATCGGCCGGGTAGTGCATGATCGAGTCGAAGTCGTATGCGCCGAGAAGGACGCCGTCCTGTTGAATCGCAAACTGGATTGCGTTCGGGAAGAGGATGTTGAGCGGATCGATGGTGATGTGCGTATCGCGATCGCGACGAGTGTGCTCGTGCCAAAGGCCGACCGCGTGGCCGATCTCGTGAATGACCTCACCGACATCGGCACCGTTGAACACATTCACGACCTGCGCGCCGCCGCGACGTCCGACTTCAGAGTTCGAGCCGTTGGCGGATGGGCGGAAGACCACGAATGACGTCTCGTTCGACTGAGGACTCCGAAACCGCACATTCGTATGCTGCTCCCAGTGCGCCATCGCCGCTTCGACCAGCGCAGTCTGCGCAGTCTCCATCACGAACGGAATCTCGCCGCCGCTCCAAAGGAAGTTCGACGGCACCGCATTGGCCTCGAGCACCAGCTCTCCGGCTTCGCGCACCGCGATGTCGCCCTCGAACAACAGCAGCCCCTCTTCCGCCTCTGCGACGCGGACGAAGATCGGATCGAGATGAGCGTAGAGCTTCGTACGGACGGTACGGAGTTGCTCCACATGTAACGGTCGTAGTTCCCCGCTGACACGGTTCTCCCCCATCGGATTCTCCTCCTCTTTTTTACGGATAAGCGATTATCCCCCCTTGCGTCTGTAACGAAAGGAACCGATCGTTCACTACTCGTCAGAGGATCGGAATGCGCGCGCTTGTGTTCGGCTCGGGTGGGAGTTTTGTCGCTCCGCTTGTCACTGATGCATTGCACGTTCGTGAGTGGGATGTCGTCGAGGCGGCGGATGAAGTGGAGCTGCTGGCGATCGCTCGCGACGGGGATGTCGACCTGGTCGCGATTCAGACCGCGTCGTGCGGCGCGCCGATGCTCGGCGTCGCGCGACGGTTACGCGATGCGGGACTGCGCGGCGCGGTGATCTTCGTCGTCGACACGTGCGACGGCGAGCTCGCACTCGCGGCGATGCGCGCGGGGATCAACGACCTTCTGACCGCGTGCAGCACGAGCGCGGAGATTCACGAAGCGATCGGACGCATCCCGCATCGCGAACAACCCGCGCCGCCGAAAACGAACCTCGTCGCGGGCGACCGATTGGTCGGACGGAGCAAGCCCGTCGAGCAACTGCGCCGTGCGATCGCGCGCGTCGCGGCGTGTGACAGCAACGTGTTGATCACCGGCGAAACGGGGACGGGCAAAGAGCTGACCGCGGAGTTGATCCACAACAACAGTCGCCGTCGCGACCGGCCATTCGTTTCGATCAACTGTGCGGCGATCCCTGAGGGCTTGCTGGAAAGCGAGCTGTTTGGCTTTGAGCGGGGCGCGTTCACGGGCGCGCATGCGGCGCGCGAAGGGAAGCTGCAGTACGCACAGGGTGGGACGCTCTTCCTCGACGAAGTCGGCGACATGACGTTGTACGCGCAGGCCAAGATCCTGCGCGCGATCGAGTCGCGCAAAGTCCAGCGACTCGGCGGCAATCGCGAGATCGCGGTGAACATCCGCATCATCGCGGCGACCAATCAGAACCTCGAGCAGCTCACCTCGCAGCAGAAGTTCCGGCAGGATCTGTTCTTTCGCTTGAATGTCGCGCGATTGCATCTCCCGCCGCTGCGCGAACATGCGGACGACATCCCCGAGCTCGTGCAGCACGTCGTCGAAGAGCTCGCGCCGCGCATCGACCGTCGCATCGACGACATCGACACCTCGTTCCTCGAACCGCTGCTGCACTACGGCTGGCCGGGCAACGTCCGCGAGCTGCGCAACGTCATCGAGTCGACGATCGTCTTCGGCCACTCGAACCGCGTCACGCGTCGCGACCTCCCGCCGTACCTGCGCGCGCTGTTCGCGAGCGAAGAGCGCAAGCGCGACAGCGAGCGCGAAAAAATCGTCGGCGCGCTGCACGCCACGGGCTGGAACCGCAACGAGACCGCGCGGCTCCTCGGCTGCTCGCGCATGACGCTCTATCGGAAGATGGTCAAGTACGAGTTGTTGGGGTGGGGCGAGGGTGAAGGTCTTCAGCGCGCGATGCAGTGATCCGAGGGATGAGATTAGACCGGGTGATGAGTGATGAGTGATGAATGATGAGTGATGAAGTGCATTTCGAGTTGGCACTCTTCGACATGACCGCATGGCGTCATCTCGCAAATGGGCCAATTCGCGATGCAGTTCATCACTCATCATTCATCATTCATCATTCGTCGCCACGTAACACCCCCGCTGTTACACCGCGTATCACGTAACACCACCTCCACTCGCTCCTAACACCCCAACCGCAACAATCAGAACCGTTTACGCAAACCTCCTCCCTGGCCCGCGCTTTCCAATAGAAACGGCCACACATGGCCGGTCCATACGCCATCGCCGCTGTCGGCAAAGCGATTCTGTCGCTGCTTGCCGCGGCTGTCCCGAAGCCCGAATTCGCGAACGCGGGGTTCGAGCTCTATCAGTCGAAGAACCTGCAGGCTCCGATGGAGGAAGGCGTCTCGCTCTACCTCCATCGCGTCACGCCGGCGAACAACATCCGCAACCTTCCGCCGCGCACGGACCTCAAC
>DASVNL010000280.1:0-6747 GCA_036383875.1 Thermoanaerobaculia bacterium | reverse complement strand
GATATATCCGAGTGCTTTGAGCTTCGCGAGCTCTTCTTCGGCTGCGCCCTTGGACGGCGCCCCTTCAAGCAACGGCTTCATCGGCGTGTAATGAGCGCGATAATTCGCGTGCGCATTGGACGCGGGGACGACAATCGGCGGCGCCGCGACATTGGCGCCAGCGGGCATGCCGCTCAGTGCGAGCAATGTCGATGCGACTTGCGCAATGTGTTGTTCGGAGCCAGTACGACCCTTCGCAGCAATGCCATTGCCCCACAGCAGATAAATCCCCGCCTTGCGATGCCATTTCGCTGCAGTGCTTGCGGCGAAGCTCGACAGTTCCGTCGGGCGATCGTCGACCCAGTGGAATCCGTGATCCGACGCCAGCATGATTCGGGCGTCGCGCTTCTGTGCGAGCGCCTTATAGTCACCCAGCAATTTGTCGATGCGGCGGAAATACAATTCGGGGACGCCGGAGTAACGCGCGAATTCGTCTTCGCTGATATGCGGCTGACGCGGCGCGGTATACGGCGCAAATACGTGTCCGATACTGTCCGTGCCTTGTAAATAAAGAATTGTGAGATCCGGCAATTGTTCGCCGAGATATCCGCGCGCCAATCGGTCATAGACGGACGTCTCGACGAGAATGCGTCGCAATGCGCTGACGGGATGCGAATACGGATCGGTCGCCTTGCGACGCTGGTCGTATTCCTCGCGCGACAACCACGGGAAATACTTCGCGACCTCTTCGAACGTGACCTCGTCTTCGACCTGCTTCAATACGTCGCGCGCCCACGGCTCGCGTGACGGCGGATAAACCGCGCCCTTGGGCGGCTCGGATTCGGAGAAAAGGAACGTAAAGAATCGATCCGACACAATGAGGCCGCGCGACGGCTCGGCGGGATAGGTCGCCCACAACCCGAATACCGCGCTGCGCTTCCCTGCCTGAGTGGCCATGTTCCAAACGGCGGGCAATTTGCGCTCGTCGCTGGTAATCGGCTCTTTCTGTCCTGTCGTCGGATGGAAGCGCGTGAAGTCGAGAATCTCGTGCTCGAGTGGCGACGCGCCGGTCATCATCGTGTTCCAGAGCAGCGGCGAGAGCGGAGGATGCTCGGTCAATAAATCGCCAGCGGTTCCCTCGCGCACGAGCGAGGCGAGATTCGGCATCGCGCCCGCGCGCATGTAGTGATCGAGCAGAAGCCAGTCCGCACCGTCGAGTCCAATGAAAATCACCGGCTTCGATTTCGCCGACTGCGCCGCAATCGCAGGGACTGGCAATGTCGCCAACGCGGATTCCGGCACGCGCGGACGCACTGTGAGGAGTTTCGGCGCCAGGCCCCATTGTGCGATCTGCGACTGCAGCGCATCGCCCGCGATCTCACCCGCCTCGCGCGGATTGCGACGCAGCGCTTCAACGTCCGCATTGGCAACCCACGTTCTCGCGAGCTCGCCGACACGGTTATTGAGCGACGCGCACCAGTCGCCGTCCGGCCAGGACTGAGGAACATTCTGCGGGACGCGATAGTCGAAGCGCACAGCAGTCGCAATGGATTCGCCGCCTGCATCGTCGACGTCGTATGTGCGGTCGAAGCGCACAAGGTCATTGGCAGCGGGCGCAATGCATTGCAATCCGCCGATGCCCGCGTATCCGATGCGGCCGCTCACGACGCGCAAGGCGTCGCCGTTGCGCACGATGCGTACGGAGCCGGCCGGCTGGATGCGAAACGTGAGGGCGAGGACAGCGGCAATCGCGAGAAGGACGAGAGCCGCGACAAGCGGAGTGCGCTTCATTGCGACCGCTCGTAACGGCTCGCTCCGCCGCGGTATGCCCTGAAAACAACAAGGCCCCCGTTGCCGGGGGCCTTGCGGATTACAACCTGGAAAACGATTAGAACGAGAGACGGACGCCGAGGCGGAAGCTGCGCGGCTGGGTGAAGACCGTGCCGGCCTGCAGGTAGTCCGGGTTGGTCGCCGTCGCACGCGGGTTCGGGATCGAACCAAGCGGGCGGGGAACTTCGCCGACTGCTGCGTACTGGATACCGCCGCCGGAACCGCAGAGACCATCCGGGATGCCCGCGCACGGGTCGCCGTCGGTCGAGAGGTTATAGCGCTCGTCGAGACGCGTGATGGCCTGACGGTCGAGGACGTTGAAGATGTCCAGGATCAGGTTGAGGCGCGTCGGGCCGAGATCCACCGGGTAGCCGAAGTGGAGGTCCGCTTCGTACTCCGCCGGGCCACGGCCGACAGAGCCGCGGGGCGCGAGGTAGTACTCATAGTTCTGGTAACCGGCCGAGTAACCGTACGCGTTCAGCGGGAAGCCGGAGGCGTAGTAGGTCGAGAAGCCGATCGTCAGACCGTTGGTGATGCCCTGATCGAACGTGTACGAACCGTACAGCTTGAACTGGTGGGTGCGGTCGTTCGAGAGGAGACCGTCGGAGTTGATCATGAAGTCGGCGTAGTCGAACGCCGAGTTGATGTTCGGGTCGAGCTGACCGGTCGAGGCCTGGAACAGACCGTCGTAGTTGCCCTCGAGGCGCGACCACAGGTAGCTCGCGAAGAGCTGGGCGCGGTTCGAGAAGCGCTTGCGGGCATGGAGCTGAACGCCCGTGAAGGTACGCTCGACGTCCGGCGCGATGGCCGGCTCGTAGTCGTAGAACGACATGTTGACGCCCGTGCCCTGGCCCGGGTTGGCGATGTGGTAGTGACCGCTGACCGGGTCGAGGAAGTCTTCGACGACGCGGCCGAGGGTGCGGTGCGTACCCTGGACACCGACTGCGAGGTTGTTGGCGAGTTCGTACTCGTAGCCGAGGACGAGCTCATCGACGTACTGGCCCTTCAGGTCCGGATCGACCGGGGTCGCGCCACCGTTGATGGTGTGGCGAACCGGCGCGTTCGGGCTGCCGCCGTTGGCGACGCTGTTGAAGAACGGATCCGGCAGGAAGTTGGCCGCGTCAGGCGAGAAGTTGTACGAGAACGCCTGAAGCTCGCCGCCGAACGCACGGATGTTGATGTCCATCGGGATGGACTCGAAGAAGCGGCCGTAGTTCGCGAAGGCCTTGCTGCGGCCGTTGCGGAGTACGTCCCAGATGATGCCGACGCGCGGCGAGTAGTTGTCGTCGAGCGTGAGCGCGGTGGCGGCGAAGCGGTCACCGAGCTCCTGCTTCTCCCAACGGAAGCCGGCGTTGAGGGTGATGTACGGCGTGATCTTCCAGCTGTCCTGGATGAAGGCCGCGGTGTTCTTGGTCTCCGGGGTCGACTCGAGCGGGGTGTTGATCACCCACGTGGCCGGGTTGCTGCGGACGAAGCCCGGCGCCGTGTCGTCGATGTAGTAGCGGTGACGATAGTAGAGGCCGTTCGGGTTGGTCGGGGAGACGAGCGACGCATGGCGGCGGATGTAGATGCGCTGACCCGCGCCGCCGTTCCAGGAGGCGTTGTAGGCCGAGAGCTGTTCCTGGTCGGCGCCGACCTTCAGCTCGTGACGGCCCAGGTAACGGGTGACGTCGAGCTTGATGGCGTCGCGGTCGAACTCCTGATCCTGGTGGAAGCCGAAGCCGCCGGAGGTCGGGAGGGTCGCCTGGGTCTGGTCGATGTAGTTCGGGATGCTCTTGCCGGGGCCGTTGATGTAGGTTTCTTCGTGGTGCGTACCGGCCGTCGCGTTGACGAGCCAGTTCGTGCCGAAGATGCCCGAGTAGCGGAGGATGGCGTCATTGCCGCCCGTATCCGCGGTGCCCTGGTAGGTGGACGGCGGACCGGAGATCGCGAGGAAGGTGCCGATGGCGCCTTCGGTCGTCGACGGGTCGCCGAGGACGGAGAGGGTGAGGTTCTGGCCGGCCGTAGCCTGCCAGGTCAGCTTGCCGGCGTAGAGGTCGCGGGTGATGTCCTCGTCGAGGACGTCGCCCGGGAGCGGCGTGCCCGGCGCGCCGTGGAGGTCACGAATGATGCTGTAGGTGTCGGTCTCGTTGACGCGGTTGTACGCGCCAAAGAACCACAGACGGTCCTTGACGATGTATCCGCCGAGGTTCGCGCCGTAGTCCATTTCGCTGTCGACGTCCGCGACCGTGGTGGTCGTGGTCGGACGCTCGGCTGCGGTCGAGTTGTCGCTCTGCAGGCCGCCGCCGGCACCGTAGCCGAAGACGTCGCCCTTGAACTCGTTGCCACCCGACTTGGTGATGGCGTTGACGACACCACCGGTCACGCGGCCGTACTCGGCCGGCAGACCGCCGGTGATGACCTGGACTTCCTGAATGAAGTCGAAGTTGAGGGTCTTGGCCGCGGTGCCAAGCTCGACGCCCGTGGTGTTGAGACCGTCGATGATGTACTGGTTCTCGGCGCCGGTGGAGCCGTAAACCGTTGTACCGGCCGCGTCCTGCGACGTGCCCGGCGCAACCTGAGCAACCGCGTAGAAGTCACGCGCGAGCGGCAGCGACTCGATCGTCTCGGAGGTCACGTTCGCACCGGTGGTGGTGGAGGTGACGTCGACGACCGGCGCTTCCGCCGTGACGGTGATGACGTCCGACACGCTGGCCTGGCTCAGGGTGAGCTCCAGCGTAACGGTGCGGTTCAGACCGACGTTGATGTTGTTCTGGTTGAGCGGTGCATACCCCTCGAGCGAGGTGCTCAGGTTGTACGTACCGGGAGGGAGCAGCGAGAAACGGAACTCACCGTTGGCGTCGGTGACGGCGACTTTCGTTCCCTGCTGAGCCGCTGATTTGAGCTCGACAGTGACTCCGGGCACAGCGCCCGTACTATCAGTGACACGGCCGACGACACTACCAGTAGTGCTCGTCTGCGCCATGGCCGCTGATGCGACGACTAGCATCAGAAGCAAAAGGGGCAGAAACCTTCTTGTCATCCTTTTCTCCTTTTGTTGAAACCAGGGATTGGCACACTCTTCGTCGTGTTCGCAGGGACGCCTTCCATACGACACGTTGAGAGATCTTTGTTTCCCTTCAAAACCTTCGTCACGGACTCCACGCCCGATTCAGCAACGCGGCTGCCGTGGCGGCACGCATTCTGTCATCGGGACGAAGTGCTTGTAGTCACGAGACTTACACAATCAAACGCTTCAAAACGCTGAACGTTCCGTTCAATCTTTTGGAGCCACCGATTCAGCCGTTTGGCGCAGACTTGCCTTACAGCGGGATATTACCGTGCTTTTTCGGGGGATTCCGGTCGCGTTTGTTCCGAAGCATGGCGAACGTCGTGATCAACTTCCGGCGCGTGAATCGCGGCTCGATGATCTCGTCGATGTAGCCACGCTCCGCCGCGATGTACGGATTTGCGAATTTGTCCTTGTACTCGGTGACCTTCGCGTTACGGTCATCCGCTCCGCGATACAGGATGTTCACCGCGCCCTCCGCTCCCATGACCGCGATCTCGGCCATCGGGTAGGCGAAGTTCATGTCGGCGCGAATGTGCTTCGAGTTCATCACGCAGTACGCACCACCATACGCCTTTCGCGTGATGACCGTCACCTTCGGCACCGTCGCCTCGGCCAGCGCGTAAAGCAGTTTCGCGCCGTGAATGATGATTCCGCCGTACTCCTGCCCCGTCCCCGGCAGAAATCCCGGAACGTCTTCGAGCACGAGCAGCGGGATGTTGAACGAGTCGCAGAACCGCACGAAACGCGCGCCCTTGCGCGACGCGTCGATGTCGAGCACCCCCGCGAGGAACGCCGGCTGATTCGCAACGACGCCGATCGACTGTCCGTTCAATCGCAGGAAGCCGACGACGATGTTGCGCGCGTAGTGCTGATGGACTTCGAGGAAGTGCCCCTCATCCGCGATCGTCTTGATCAGCTCGCGCATCTCGTACGGCTGATTCGGATTCTCGGGGATGAACGTGTCGAGCTCGGGATCGACGCGATTGATGTCGTCGTTCGTCGCGACACGCGGCGCCTCTTCCATGTTGTTCGACGGCATGTACGACAACATCTCGCGAATGAGCGCGAGACAGTCTTCGTCGGACTCCGCCGCGAAGTGCGCGACGCCTGAAACCTGATTGTGCGTCTCCGCGCCGCCGAGCTTTTCCTTCGTCACTTCCTCGTGCGTCACGGTCTTGATGACGTCGGGTCCGGTGACGAACATGTAGCTCGTCTTCTTCACCATCAGGATGAAGTCGGTGATCGCGGGCGAATAGACAGCGCCGCCTGCGCACGGTCCCATGATCGCGGAGATCTGCGGGACGACGCCCGACGCGAGTGTGTTGCGCAGGAAGATGTCGGCGTATCCGCCGAGGGAGACGACGCCTTCCTGAATGCGCGCGCCGCCCGAGTCGTTCAGGCCGACCACCGGTGCGCCGTTCTTCACCGCGAGATCCATGATTTTCACGATCTTCGCGGCGTGCGTCTCGGAGAGCGATCCGCCGAAGACTGTGAAATCCTGCGCGAACGCGTAGACGAGCCGGCCCTGAACCATGCCGTAGCCCGTGACGACGCCGTCGCCGGGGACGCGCTGCTTGTCCATGCCGAAGTCGTTCGAGCGATGCACGACCAGCTGGTCGAGCTCCTGAAACGATCCCGGATCGAAGAGCAGGGAGATGCGCTCGCGCGCGGTGAGTTTGCCGTCGTTGTGCTGGCGGTCGATGCGGGCCTGGCCGCCACCGAGCTCGCTTTGCTGCTTGCGCCGTTCGAGTTCTTCGACTTTCTGCTGGAGGGACATGCGTTCGACGTCGTTACAACGTCACTCTCCGTTCCGCCGCAATGCGGCGCATCTCGTCCGCGACCTGCTGCTCCGTCGCGCGCGGGCCGAGCTTCTGTCGCGCGGCCTT
>DASVNL010000279.1:0-3232 GCA_036383875.1 Thermoanaerobaculia bacterium | reverse complement strand
CAGGAGTTCCCGATGGTCCTCGGCAAGGGGTTCCATCTCGCCGCGGCGGATTTCCTCGATCGGTATGACCCCGAGGATCGGCGGTTGCGGATTCCGACCAAGTATGTGTACATCGTCGTGGAGAAGTTGCCGCATCGCTTTCAGATCAACACCTGGGCGACGCACTTCTCGCGCAGCGATCTGCAGCAGCGGTTGCAGACGTGGTGCTTTCTTTATCAGCTCAGCCATCGCAACATTCGTGTGCATCACGACGACGAACACGTGCGCGTCTACGTGATCGAGCGGACGGATGAGGAAGTGCGGCAGATCGCCCAGGGGATTCGATGACGCTCACCAGACTCACATTGAAACGCCGGCCGGAAGCGCACGTGGCCGCAGTCATCCCGGCGTACAACGTCGCGCGTGAGCTCGGCGACGTGCTGCGGCAAATGCCCGCGGTCTTTCGCACGATCATCGTCGTCGATGACGCATCGCGCGACGACACCGCTGCGCTCGCGGAACGCTACGCGCAGCTCGACTCGCGCATCCTCGTCATCCATCACGAAAAGAATCGTGGCGTCGGCGGCGCGATGGTCACCGGATTTCGCAAAGCACTCGAAGCAGGCGCGGACATCGTCGTGAAAATCGACGGCGACGGCCAGATGCCGCTGTGGCTCGTGCCGGATCTCATCGCACCGCTCATCGACGGCAGCGCGGACTACACGAAGGGAAATCGCTTTCGCGACTTCACCGCGTTGCGCGCGATGCCGCCCGTGCGGCGCATCGGCAACGTCGCGATGAGCTTCCTGGCGAAAGCGGCGACCGGCTACTGGCAGTGCTTCGATCCGACGAACGGCTTCATCGCCATTCGCGCCGATGTGCTCTCGCAACTGCCGCTGCACAAGATCGACACGTCGTATTTTTTCGAGACGTCGATGCTCAGCCACCTCTACGTCCTCGGCGCAGTCGTGAAGGAAGTGCCGATCCCCGCGCGTTACGCGGGCGAAACATCGAGCCTCTCCATCACGCGCGTCCTCCGGCAATTTCCAACGCGACTCCTCGCCTCGCTGATCCGCAGAATCGCGCTGAAGAACTTCGTCTACGACTTCAACCTCGAGTCGTTCCACATCCTCTGCGGCGCGCCGCTGCTGTTCATCGGCATCGTGTACGGCGGGTACAACTGGTGGTGGTACGCAAGTCACAACCTCGCCGCGCCGACCGGCACCGTCGTGTTGTCGTCGCTGCTCGTGACCGTCGGCATTCAGTTGCTGATCAACGCCGTGAACCTCGATCTGCAGGCCATGCCGCGCGATCCGATCAACGGCGGTGCGATCGCGCAATCAGTAGCAGAGCGTCCGACTTCCGTCGCCAGCGCTCCAGCCGATTGATCACGCGCACCACCGGTACGGCGAGACTCACCTGCCACGGCTTCAACGTCGGATCGACGCGCAGCCGCTCGCGCGCCGTCGGCGACGGGATTTCGTCGAGGTACTGCACGCTCTCGATCAGAAAGCGATGCTTCGCCAGAAACCGGATCAGCGACGCCTCGGAGAAATAAACCGTGTGCGGCGACTCGTGCTCCGACTGCCACAGCCGCTGCACCGCACTGCGCGACCACGGCAGCGTCGCGTGCGCGACTTTGAAGAACATCCCCTCGCTCGACGGCACTTTGATCACCCACACGTCCGCGCGTCGATGCACGCTCTCCGCGAATGCGTTGAGCTCCGCGGTCGGAATGTGCTCGAGCACGTCGAGCGTCGAGATCACCTTCGCGGGACGATCGTCGTCTTCCGCGAGAATCACGTCGCCGAGTCGCGCGCGTGCCGCGTCCGCGGCCTTCGCATCGGGCTCGACGCCGCGCACGGTGAATCCCGCGCTACGTGCTTCGTCGAGCACGTAACCGTAGCCGCACCCGATGTCGAGCCACTCGCCGCGATCCTCCACCGCCGCGACGATGTTCACCGCCTGCTCGCGACGCACGGCCGCGATCGACTGCTCGTACGCGACGTCGTCGATGTCGCGGTAGCCCGTGTGATGCAGTTTCACGAGCTCGCTGATCAGCAGGCCGCACGTCTCGCAACGCAGGACCATGAGGTTCGGCAGCACGCGCTTCGGCGTGAGCTGCCGCTGCTCACAGACCGGACACTTCAACGTCATAAGTGATCCGTATCTCCCCACGCGAGCGCCCAGCGCGGACGCGCGTCGAGTGCAAAACGATTCACGAGCAACCGGAAGCGATGCGGACCGGGCATGAACCCGCGACGCAGAAACCAGCCGTACGCGGGATGCGCACGCGTGACGAGCGTCGCCGCGATCGGCGTGCGCGCGCCGCGCAAGGCGCGCGTGAGCAATGCGCGGGCGTCGGACGACTTGCCATTGCGCCACGCGACGTCGACGATCGCGAGCGTCGCGATTCCCTTCAGCGTCGTGCGTCGCGTGACGAGATACGCGTCGTTCGTCGCGCTGACGTCGTAGCGCCAATGTGGATTGTCGAAGTAACGCCACTGCAGCCACTCCGCGCTCCGCTCGACGAACGCACCTGCGACGAAGTAGTCGCGTGCGATCGCGGCCATCGCGTGTGTGTCCGTCGTCGCGACGCCGTCGCCGCGTCCGAACGGCGGGAGCATCGGACGAATCAACACGCGCGCGCCGTCCTCGAACGTCCAGCCTGCCGCGGTGATCCCGCTGACCACCGCGCTGCGAATCTGCCACGCGGTGCTGAACGCGATGCGATTCGAGATCGCGTCGCGCGCGTAGGTCGCGACCTGCGCGAACAGACGGCGTCCGCGGTACTCGGGATCGGTCATCGCGTCGACCGCGAGGAGACTCGGGACGCGCGCGCCGTCGATGATGTGCGTTTGCGGGGTAAAGCCGAGGTGGGCGACGGCGCGGCCGGCATCCTCGGCGAGGAACATGCGGCCGTCGCGAAACTCCCAATCCCAGAAGCGCGGATCGTTCTTCTCGACATCCTCGTTCGCGAAGCAACGCGTGCGTAACGCGAGGATGCGATCGCGATCGTCCGATGTCGCCTCGCGGATCTCGATCATCGCCGCCTCATCAGAATCGTCTCGCCCGGCGCGACCGCGATGCGTCGCGCGCGCGTCGTCTCGTGCGTCACCACGTTCTCGTACGTCGCGCGTTCGGGATTCGGGACGAAGAGTGTAGCGTCGCCGAAGTTCGCGGCTGCGAGTCCTCGCGCGAACACGCGATACGCGGTGCGCTTCGCCGTCGACTCGATGCGGTCTCGCGGTGC
>DASVNL010000278.1:0-7138 GCA_036383875.1 Thermoanaerobaculia bacterium | reverse complement strand
CCGCGACTCACGCATCGCGAGCGCGCACTCGTGACGATCGCAGCCATCGCGCCCGACGTCGACGGACTCGGCGCGATCGCGGAACTGACCACGCGCAACGACGCGCATCCGCTGCTCTGGTACACGGACTACCACCACGTGCTCGCGCACAACCTCCCTTTCGCGATCGCCTTCTCGTTCGCGACGCTGCTCATCACGCGATCGAAGTTGACCGCGACGCTGGCGTTCGTCGCAGTGCATCTGCATCTCGCCGGCGATCTGATCGGATCGCGCGGACCGGACGGCTACCAGTGGCCGATCCCGTATCTCTATCTGTTTCGCGGGCAGCCGCAACTCACGTGGAGCGGGCAGTGGCAATTGAATGCGTGGCCGAACGTCGCCATCTCACTCGCGCTGCTTGCGTGCACGTTCGTGCTCGCGTGGCGCCGCGGATACTCGATCGTCGGACTGATCTCGCGTCGCGCGGACGCCGCGTTCATCGCCGCATTGCGCGCGCGTTTCTAAACGACGCGCGTGCCGTCGCGCCACACACCGGTCACCAGGTTCACGCCGAAGTGGTAGATCAGGTGGAGGTAGCTGGGCGCGTCGAGGAGCACGAAGTCCGCGCGTTTGCCGGCTTCGATCGAGCCGGTTTCGTGGGAGATGCGGAGGGAGTGGGCGCCGTTGAGCGTCGCGGCGGTGAGGGATTCTTCGACGGTCATCTTCATGCGCAGCGTAGCGAGTTGCATGACCATCTGCATCGACTCGGTCATTGACGTGCCGGGGTTGCAGTCCGTCGAGAGCGAGACCATCCCGCCCTTGTCGATCAGCTCGCGCGCGGGGGCGTAGCGTTCGGACATGAGGAAGAAGCTCGTCGCGGGGAGAAGATTCGCGACGGTGCTCGACGCGGCGAGTGCATCGATGCCGCGCTCGCTGATGTACATCAAGTGATCCGCCGACGCCGCGCCGATGTCCGCGGCGAGTGCGGCGCCGTCGGTGTCGGACAGTTCGTCGGCGTGGAGGCGGGGCATCATGCCGAGGGCGAGGCCGGCGCGGAGCACGCGTTCGCCTTGCTCACGGGTGAAGACGCCGCGCTCGATGAACGCGTCGCAGAACACCGCGAGCCGTTCCTCCGCGACCGCGGGCAGGATCTCGCCGATGATCGTCGAGATGTAACTCTCGCGGGCGGCTTCGCTGCCGCGACTCTCCGGCGGGAACTCGTGCGCGGCGAGACACGTCGGCACGAGTCGCACGGGAGAGATTGCGCTCGCGCCTTTCACCGCGCGCAACTGCTTCAGCTCACACTCGACGTCGAGTCCGTATCCGCTCTTCGCCTCCGCCGTCGTCGTGCCGTAGCGCGCCATCGTCGTCGTGCGCGCGAGCACGTTGCTCATCAACTCTTCGAGCGACGCCGCGCGCGTCGCGTGCACCGTCGACGCGATGCCGCCGCCCGACGCTGCGATCTGCTCGTACGTCTCGCCCTGCAACCGGCGGTTGAACTCCGACTCGCGAAAGCCGGCGAACGGGATGTGCGTGTGCGTGTCGACGAAGCCGGGCACGGCGGTGGCGCCGCGCGCGTCGACGTCGTAGTCGATGGTGAGGTTCGACGGCTTCTCGTTCTCGCGTCCGACGTACGCGATGCGCTCGCCGTCGATGACGATCACCGCGTCGGGATGCACGCGCAGTTCGCGCATGGCGCGGCCGCGCTTCGCGGCGCGTCCGGTCGGCGTCGCGACTTGCGAGAGATTGCGAATCAGCGTGGCCATCAGTTGTTTCGCTGACGGAACAGCGCCGTCAGCGGCTGATCGTTCGCTTCTTCCTCCGCATCGAGCTGCACCATGTGCTGGATCGTGTCGAGCGTCGCCTGAAGGCGATTGCGCGCCATGCGCCGCTCGATCTTGAGGTCCTGGATGGCTTTCTCGAGATCGCCGACGCGCTGCGTGGCCTGGGCGATGAGGCGCTCACTGAGCAACTCCGCATCCTTCACGATCAGCTCCGCCTCTTTCCGCGCATTCGCCGTCAAATCCTCGGCGACCTTCTGCGCGGAGAGCAGCGTGTCCTTCAGAATCCGCTCGCGGTTCGAGTGATCCTCGAGATCCTCGCGCAGGTTCATGGTCTCGCGCGAGAGGCGATCGTTTTCGCGCAGGAGACGTTCGATCTCTTCGGCGACGAGATGGAGATACGCGCGCACCTCATCCGGGTGATACCCCTTGAGTCCGCGAGAAAACGTTTGCTTCTGAATCTCCAGCGGCGTGAGGTTCTGCATCCTCGCCCTCCCAACACGAAATAATTATCGAGCGATTATAAGCCGCGCCGCGAGCACCGCCAGCAACTGTCGCAGAATCCAGATGATCAGCACGAGGATGAGCGGCGACCAGTCGATGCCCGCGGTGTCGACGCGGCGCAGCATCCGCCGGATCGGCCGGAGGAACGGACGCGTCATCCGCTCGAAGATGTCGTTGAGCTGTTCGAGTACGCCGTAGAACTGGCGATGACGCCAGCGGAACTTCGACTGCCGGAGGAAAAAGAGCACCCAGGAGAGGATTACCCAGACGAAGATCACCCACTGCAGTGCGTCGAGGATCCAGCCAAGGGCCCGGATGAAGACCAGGAGAAAATCCATGTGGCTCGCAGTGTATCGAACCTACGAGCGCGATCCGAAGATCGCCCGGCCGACGCGGATGATCGTCGCGCCTTCCTCGATCGCGACTTCGAAGTCGTCGGTCATGCCCATCGAGAGCTCGGGCAGTCCAACCGAATCGCGCAGCGCGCGCAGTTCGCGGAAGTAGAAACGCGGATCTTCGTGCACCGGCGGGATGGCCATCAGCCCCGTGAGTCGCAGCGCGTCGATGTCGGCGATGCGCGAGACGATCGTCGGCACGTCGTCCGCCCACGCGCCGCTCTTCTGTTCTTCGTTGCCGATGTTCACCTGCAGCAGGATCTCCTGCCGCTTGCCGATCGCGGTGGCGATGCGCGCGATGCGCACCGCGAGGTCGAGTGAGTCGATGCTCTGAATCACGTCGAACATCTTCACCGCGTCTTTGGCTTTGTTCGACTGCAGATGTCCGACGAGATGCCAGCGCGCGCCCGATGCGACGTCGTCTTTCTTGTCGCGCGCTTCCTGCACTTTGTTCTCGCCGACATCGCCGACGCCGGCCGCGATCGCGAGCTCGACGTCCGACGCCGGGAAGGTCTTCGTGACCGCGACCAGCGTGACGTCGCTGCGCTTGCGGCCCGCGCGTGCGCACGCCGCGCTGATGCGCGCCTCGAGTGCAGCGAGGTTCGCGCGGATCTCGTCAGCTCGGGACATCCGCGCGTTTCCGTTCGATGAAGCGTCCGTCGGCCTGATCGACCGCGCGATTGGCTACGCGATCCGCATCTTTGTTGCCCGCGCGCAGCGTGTGGCGAATCTTGAAGCGCGAGAAGCGGCGCACCATCGACTTCGCTTTCTCGTACATCGGCACGAGGTTGGGATGCTTGACGCGATAGACGCCGAGCATCTGTTTCACGAGCAGTTCCGAGTCGGAGATGATCTCGACGTCGGTCGCTCCTTCGGCCGTCGCGGTCTCGAGTGCTTCGAGGAGTCCCGCGTATTCGGCAACGTTGTTGGTGGTGCGGCCGAGGTATCCGCCGATTTCGAGGATCTCGCCGGCGTCCGTCTTCATGAAAACGCCATAACCGGCCGGCCCTGGATTTCCGCGGGCGGCTCCGTCGATGAATGCCGTGATTTTCAGGGTACTGGGCTCCCGAGGTAGAGAATTCGATGACAGCCTTCGCAATGTACCATCTCGCCGCGCTTGAGCTGCTGCATGACCTGCGGACGCACGCGCGTGCGGCATGACGAGCAACTGTCGTTCGCGACGCGTGACACGGCGATCTGCTGGCGCTGCGAGTAGATCTTCTTGAACTCGTTGCGCAACCGGTCCGGAATGGTCGCCTCGATGGTCGCGGCTTTCGCGCGAAGCTGATCGGCTTCCTTGCGCAGATCGCCGAGGGAGTGCTGCCACTCTTCGTGCGCGGCGTCGTAGCGCGACTTCAACTCATCATGACCGCCCTTCCGTTCATCGAGCTGCGACTGCAGCCCCTCCGCCTCGGTCATGTTTTTGAGAACGGACTCTTCGAGATCCTTCACGCCCTTGCGTGTCGCGTCGATCTCTTTCCAGGCCGCGGCGTACTGCTGCTGATTCTTCACCTGCATGAGCTGCCCCTGATATTTCTTGAGCACCTCCTGCTGGTCCGACAGTTCGCCATCGACGCGCCGCCGTTCCTTCCCGAGTTGATCGAGCTGCCCCTGCAGCTTCGTCATCTCGTCATTCGCGGCCTGATACTCGCGATCCACTACAGCGAAGCTTTCCGGCTTCACGGACATCTGTTTCTCGCGCTCATTGAGAGCGGTGAGCACAGTCTGCAACTCCCACAGTTTGTCGACGTCGCTCAACGATTCCTCCAGAAACACAAAAGGCGTTCCATGGTCGGAACGCCTGTATGGACGAGGTCCTCTCCAGTAAGGATCGGACAGCTAATTTTGATGAGTTCTCGCAGCATCGATCTCGCTGATGGGTCCACCAGGATTCGAACCTGGGACCTGCCGGTTATGAGCCGGTAGCTCTAACCGCTGAGCTATGGACCCGGACGCGCGATTCTAGCAGACGAGAATCGCGCGCCGGTGTTTATTCGGTTCCTGCGTCAGCGGACTTCGACCTGATCGCCGATGACGATCTCTTTTTTCGACTGAACGATCACCGCCGTGGCCGTTTCGGCCTGCGTGGTGAGGATGCCGATCTGGCCGATGACCTGGCGCGGCTGATCGCTGCGTTCGCTGGGACGCCACACGGTCAGGAAGTCGCCCGGCTCGATCTCGTCGTTGGTGCCGAGATCGATCTGCACGAGGTTCCCTTCGCTGGTGCCGAGGCCCCAGCCGCGCGAGTCGACGATGTAGCCGGCCGTGCGTCCGCTTGGCGGATCGCACCACTGCGGCATCGGCGGTACGCGTGCGATCGGGATCGGGAGCTGCGGCAGCGGCTTGAGGCGCGCGCCGATCGGAATCTCGCGGCACGACTGCACGACCACTGCACGCGAGCGATTGCCTTCGATGCAGAGGATGCGGATCTGTCCCGCGTACTGATAGTGACGTCCGAGGATCTCGCCGGTGGCGGGATGCTTGACGATCTGGCCAGGCACGACGGCGACGTACGTCTCACCCGCAGTCAGTCCGCTTTCGGCGCCGCCGGAGACGTAGATCAGATCGCCCTCCGCCGCGCTGCCCGGACGCTCTTTGTTGCGCATGCGCGGGACGTACTTGATGTCGACGGCTTCATGCGACTGCACGAAGTTGGGCATCGGCTCGTCGGGATGTCCGATGTAGCCGTAGCAGTAGATGTCCGATTCCGTGGCGAGCGGCAGGGGACGCGATTCGGCTTCGATGCGCGCGATGGGGATGCCGCTGTCGGTCATCTGATCGGCGCCGAACTGACCGGTGAGCAGGTCGCTGCGCGGGCTGACGGCGGAGAGTGCGCCTGTCTCGCCTGAGCCGGAGTCGGCCACGGCGCCTTCGGCGGTCGCGCCGCCTGCGGCTGCTGCGGCGTCGCCAGCCTCACCCGTCACGAGGAGGATGTCGCCGGGATAGATCCAGTGCGCATCGGTGATCCACGTGTTCGATTCCCACAACTGCGGCCACAGGTACGAGTTGCCGTAGTAGGTCTGCGCGAGCGCCCACAGCGTGTCGCCCGCTTTGATTTCATGGGTCTTCGAACCCGCCGGATACGTGGCTGGATCAGGAGGGTAATACGCCGTCCAGTGCTCGCCGATCCGATGCAGATCCTTCGGCGGAACGGACGACTGTTTCTGCGCGAGCGCAGTCGTCGCCGGGATCGCGAGGGCGATCACGAGAAAGAGAAAGGGAGCCACCCTACGCACACTGACCATTGTCCCCTCCCTGGTCTTTTTCACCAGTTCGGCGGAAAAGTTAGCGCGAATGTGGGACTTACGTCAATTGTGGTTGGCGGTTGGCGGTTGGCGGTTGGCGGGAGAGCGACGCGAAAACGCGCGTTCATCGGGGCGGAGCGGGGGGCTCCCGCCAACCGCAAACCGCCAACTGCCAACTAGCGAAGTGTCACCACGCCATCGGCGTCGGGGACCGAGCCGCCGAGCTGCTTCTTCTCGTACGTCTCCAGCTTTTTGGTGTGCTTGTCGTAGTTCTTCAGCACTTTCTTGACGTACTGGCGCGTCTCGCGGAACGGGGGGACGCCGCGGTAGCGCATGACGTTCCCCTCGCCGCCGTTGTAGGCCGCGATGGTTTTCTTGAGGTCGCCGTTGAAGCGTTGGTTGAGGTACTTGATGTACTTCACGCCGGCGTCGATGTTCTGCTCGGGATCGTAGAGATCGCGGGCGCCCATCCAGCGGCCGGTGCGGGGCATGAGCTGCATCAGCCCACGCGCGCCGACGTGCGAGCGTGCGCGCGGCTTGAACCGCGACTCCTGCTCGATCACCGCCGCGACGAGCGCGGGGTCGACGTCGTACTTCTTGGCCTTCTCGTAAATCAACTCGCCGTACGGGATCTCTTCGGCGAAGAACTCCGCGCGCAGCGTGTCGTTGATGCGCTTCATCTCTTCGAAGAAGACGTCGCGCTTCTTCTGCGGCGCGTGCAGATCGCCCGCGGTCCACGCATCCGCATCGACCCACTTCTGATCGAACAGCGCGAGCTCGCGCGACACGTACTTGTCGGGCAGGACCTGCGCGAGCTTGAAGACCGTGTTGCCGGTGAAGTTGCCTTTCAAATCCGCGACGACGTTCTCGCGATCGCCTTTGACGCGGACGACGCGAACGGTGTCGAGGTCTTTCTGCACGAGAAAGGAGACGTTGTCGAAGGTCTCGGCGATCCCGCCGATCGACAGGGCCGTACCGAGCAACAGCGCGGCGGCACCGCGTCCGCCGAGGAGGCGGGCGATGCGATGTCGTTCAGCCGATTTGTGAAGTCGGGCGAAACGAAACGAGAGGGAGTCCTGCATGGGGCGTTTGTTTGGCATTCGCTGTCCGTGGGATCTTTCTTATTTCGATTCAAATAATACGGGACTACCGGAACGCGTCTGGAAACGCCCCAGCTCGTGAGGAATATTGCTGGACGAGCCCGGCACCAGACGCAAGTCGCGTCAGGTCAGCG
>DASVNL010000277.1:0-3252 GCA_036383875.1 Thermoanaerobaculia bacterium | reverse complement strand
TTCAGCGGATAGCCGTTGAGTTGCAGCATGTAGCGTTCGGCGGCGGCGAGCGGCGTCGAGAGCAGCGGCGCGGCGGCGGCGAGTCGGAGAAACGCGCGGCGATCGAGCGTCATCGCGCATGAGTTTAGACTCTCCCGCGATTGGCGCTCGCTCTCTATCTCGCCGTGGCCGTCGCGATTGCGTGGCGTCGCGTATCCGTCGCAGCCGCGATCGCACTGATCGCGATGCCGCTGCTGTTCACGGGCAAGGCGCTGTTCACGAATCGCCTGCTCGCGCCCGCCGACATCTCGTTCATGGCCGAGCCGCTCCACGACTACGCGCGCGACTTCGGCGTCGAGACGCCGCACAACGGCGCGATCTCTGACCTGCACTGCCAGATCCTCCCGTGGCAGCGCGCGGTCCGCGATTCGTTCGCGCGCGGTGAGTGGCCGCTCTGGAATCCGCACGTGTTGTGCGGCGATGTGCTCGCCGCCGCCGCGCAGCCCGCCGTCTACGATCCGATTCAACTCATCGGACTCGTGCTGCCGCTCGAAGACGCATTCAACTTCGGCGTGACGATGACCTTCTTCCTCGCCGCGTTCTTCACGTTCGCGTTCGCGCGCTCCATCGGACTCGGCGAGATCGCGGCGCTCGTCGCCGCGGCGGGATTCGCGTTCTGCGGAATGCTCGCATTCTTCGTCGGCTGGCCCCTCGGCCGTTCGTGGGCATACCTGCCGCTCGTGCTGTTCGCCGTGCGCAAACTCGCGACGGAGACGAACGCGAAGTCCGCGTTGCTCCTCGCGATCGCATTCGTGCTCGTGATCTTCGCGGGACATCCTGAGTCCGTGCTGCACGTCATCACCGTCGGTGCGGTGTACGGGGCGTTCGAAACGCGACGCGTGAAAGCGATCGGACTTGCATGCGCCGCCGGCGCAGTCGCGTTGATGCTGAGTGCGATCTACCTGATGCCGTTCGCCGAGGCGGTGCCGCAGACGTTGGAGCACTTCATTCGGGATGAGATGTATGCGAAGACGCCGTACGCGAGGCTCGCGCCTGAGCAGACGCGCAACGAGCGCATGACCCGCACCTTCGTGCGTGACGATCGCAAACAGGATCCGCTCTCCGCGCGCGTCGGGCCGGTGATCCTCGCGTTGTCCGTTCTCGGACTCTTTCTCGCGCGGCGCAACCGTCACGCGTGGTTCTTCGCGGCGCTCGCGGTCGTCTGCCTCCTCGCGACATTCGGCACGTGGCCGGTCGCGCATCTGCTGCACGCGTTGCCGCTGTTCGACATCGCGATCAACGAGCGGCTCGCGTTCGCGGCGGCGTTCGCGATGTCGATGCTCGCGGCGTTCGCGGTCGAGCACATCCGGCGTCGTGAGATCGCGATCGTGATCCTCGGCGTCGTCCTGCTGCAGCGCGCGTACGAAGAAGGCGACATCTATCCCGCGCTGCCGCGCAACGCATTCTTCCCGCGCGTGCCGATCCTCGAGCGCATTCCGAAAGACGCGCGCATGACGGGACTCGGCAACGCGCTCATTCCGAACAATCCGGCGATGTACGGATTCGAAGACGTGCGCGGCTACGAGGCGATGACCCTGCGCCGATTCGCCGAGACCTATCCGCTCTGGTCGAAGTTCCAGGTCGCGTGGTTCAACCGCGTCGACGATCTGTCGAAACCGTTTCTCTCCTTTCTCAACGTGAAGTACGCGCTCGGACGCGGCGATGCGCCCGACGGCTGGCGCGTGATCGCGGAGGATCGCGGGACGCGGGTGTTTGAAAACTCGCGTGTGTTACCGCGGGCGTTCGTGCCGCCGGTCATTCGCTACGAGAAAGAATCGAAGGCCGTGCTCGAGTCGATGCTGCAGTCGACGGACTTTGCGACGCGCGCGTGGATCGAGGCGCAGTCGTACGAGCCGCACGACGCGGCGAATGGTCCGGGAGAGTTGACGATCGCGCGCAATGGCTCCGAATACGCGATCGACGCGCGGATGCAGCAAGGCGGGTGGGTCGTGATCTCGGAGTCGGCGTGGAAAGGGTGGCGTGCGTACGTCGACGGCCGGCGCGTCGCGGTGCATTACGCGAATCACGCGTTTCTCGGCGTGCACGTACCTGAAGGGAACCATCGATTGCGGCTCGTCTACCGGCCGCAGTCGTTCATTGCGGGCCGGACGATTTCCGCCGCGACGCTGCTGTTCATCGTGGTCGCCGGTCTGTGGTATAGGAAGCGCGCTTGCCGGCCATCGTCCTCTATCTCGCCATCAGCATCGCGCTGATTTTCGTCTGGCACCGCTACGTCCAGCCGATCAGCACCGCCGCCGCGCTGGTCGTTCTGCTGCTGCCGTTCTGCTTCACCGGCAAAGCGCTGTTCACCGGCCGCGTGTATGCGCCGATCGATCTGCCGTACATGTCCGAGCCATTGAAGGACTACGCGAAGGATTACGGCACCGCCGACGTGCACAACGGCGCGCTGTCCGATCTCTACATGCAGATGATCCCGTGGCAGAGCGCCGTGCGTCAGGCGTTCGCACACGGCGAGTGGCCATTGTGGAATCCGTACCTGCTGTGCGGAAACATTCTCGCGGCGAACATGCAGTCGGCGGTCTATGACCCGCTGCATCTGTTGTCGCTGATGCTCACGCATCCGCAGGCGCTGACGTTCAACGCCGCGATCACGTTCTTCCTCTGCGCGCTGTTCACGTTCGCGTTCGCGCGCGCATTCGGGCTCGGCGAAGTCGCATCGCTCGTCGTCGCGGCCGCGTACATGTTCTGCGGCATCCTCTCGTTCTTCGTCGCGTGGCCGCTGGGTCGCGCGTGGGCGATCTTCCCGCTCGTGTTGTTCGCAGTACGACTCGTGATTCACGAGAAGTCATTGCGCAGCGCGGTGCTGATGACGATCGCGTTCACGATGCTGATCGTCGTCGGACATCCCGAGTCGATCCTCCACGTCGTCTTCCTCGGCGCGGTCTACGGCGCCTACGAGCTGTACGCACATCGCAGCGTGAAGGCGATCGGCATCGCGGTGCTCGCGGGCGTGCTCGCGCTGGGGATGGCCGCGGTCTCGCTGCTGCCGTTCTGGACGTCGGCGAAAGAGACGGTCGAGTACGGCGTGCGACGTCACATGTTCGCCCCCGCGCCGTTCCACATCGATCCCGAACTGGTCGTGAAGCGCATCAAGCATTCGGTCGTGCCGTTCTACGGCGGCCAGCCGCAGCGCGACAGCTACAACGACGCATGGGAGCCGACGACGCTGCGCATCGGCGGACTCGCGCTCGC
>DASVNL010000276.1:0-8654 GCA_036383875.1 Thermoanaerobaculia bacterium | reverse complement strand
TTCGGCTGCAGATCGTTGACGACCTTGTCGCCGATGCTGATGCTGCCGTCGGTGATGTCCTCGAGGCCCGCGATCATGCGCAGAGCCGTCGACTTACCGCATCCGGACGGGCCGACCAGGACCATGAACTCGTGGTCCTTGATGTCGAGGTTCAGACTCTCGATCACCGATACGGCACCGTAGCGCTTCGCAACGTTTTCGAATCTCACTCCCGCCATGACTGCATGAGAACTCACAGCGGGAGATGAGTCAATGCAGACAACCATCCGCCGAGGACTTCGCCGATGACGACCGCGACGACGTCGACGTAGAGGATGCCGGTCGCAGCCATGGTCGAACGGATGCGCACGGTGCCCCACACCATCGGATAGAGCGCGAGCGGCCCGAGGAGTCCCCAGCCGGCGCGCATCCAGAAGAAGATGTCGGTGAGCACGGGAGGTTGCCACGCCGCCGCGATGACGATCACGACGAGCATGACTTTCGCGATCGCCGCGACGAGCGTCGCGATGGTGAGCCGCTTGAGCGGATCGATCGACATTCCGCGCACGACGAGGTACCAGTGGCCGAGGAGCATCGCGAGGTTGACGCTGCCGAGGAGCGCGATGGATGCGAGCGCACCCGCGACACTCCACGCGATGTGCGACGGTTTCACCGCTGCGTGATACGCAAGCACCGCGGCCACGAGATACGCGACGCCGAGCAACGCGTTGCTGGCTTTCGACACGAGTCGCTTCGGATAGCGCAGCACAATCCACACGAGGATCGTGAGAACGGCGATGGATGAGTCGATGAGCGCGAGATCACGACGCCCCGCCATCGCATGCGAGATCGCCGCGCAAAGCGCGAGCGAGCCGCCGATGATCAGGATCATCCGATAGAACTTCACGCCCGCATTGCGACGCCCGACCAGCGGAAGAAAGAGGTACAGACCTGCGGCAGCGTCGATGAGGAAAAGGGCGAGGAGCATTCAGCGGCATTCAACCCTGAGCGAAGCGCAGGGTCAATGGAGCCTTCACGAGTCGCGAGCCGCAAGTCCATCGCGAGGGCTCCGTTGATCCTTCGCTGCGCTTCAGGATTGACTGCTGAGGCGTGGCGGCCGCGCCCGAATCGTGTAGTCCAGCCGCAGGTCCACCAACTCGGCGAGGAGCATCGCCGCGGTCTGCGTGCGCTCGTACACGCTCTTGCGCATCGCGCGTTCGACGATCGCGTGCAATCCGAACGGCACGGTCGGCGGGAGCGGGTCGGGATCTTTCTCGACGATCTGCGCGAGGACTTCGATCGGCGCGTCGCCGTCGAAGGGAGGGCGCTCGGCGAGCATTTCGTACAGCACGACGCCAAGCGAGTAGATGTCCGATCGCGTGTCGATGATCGCCTCGCCGCGCACCTGCTCCGGCGAGAGGTAGTAGAGCGTGCCGAGGAACGGGCGTCGCAGCGGATCGGTGTTGTCGCCGCCGCCCGCGAGCGTGGCCACGCCGAAGTCGAGGACCTTCACGAACGCGTCGGGACGCAGCATGATGTTCTCGGGCTTCACGTCGCGATGGACGATCCACGCTTCGTGCGCCGCAACGAGCGCCTTGCACACCGCGATGCCCACATCGAGCACCTCGGTCGGCATCATCGGACCGCGCGCCATGCGCTGGCGCAGCGTCTCCCCTTCGACGTATTCACTCGCGATGTACTGGATGTCGTCTTCGACGCCGACGTCGAGCACCGTGACGATGTTCGGATGGTTGACCATCGACGCGACGCGCAGCTCGCGCTCGAAGTGTCGCGTGGAGCGCTCGTCGGCGTTGCGCACGCGCAGCACTTTCAGCGCGACCTTCCGCCGCATGACCGTGTCCTCGGCCAGGTAGACCTCGGACGAACCTCCTCCGCCGAGGTGCTGCAAAACCCGGTAGCGTCCGACCCTGAGGACGTTCATGCCGGGCGCAGCCTTTCACGAGTTCCGCGTTGCGGACTGTGACGAATGTCTCACTTTCCGCGATTAGCGGACGACGTCGCTGGCGCGCACGAAGCGGAATCCGCGCGCTTTCAGCGACGGCAGCTCGTCCGCGAGCACGCGCATCGTCACGGCGTACGGATGCCCGATCCCGATCGCGATGCCGCGCTTTTCCGCGGCATCCGCGAGCGCTTCGAGTTGCTTGCGCACCGCGCCCTCGGTCGCCTGATCGTCGAGGAACACGTGGCGGGTCGCGGTGCGCACGTTCATCTCGCGTGCGACGTTCCCCGCGATCGAGTTCCCCGCCGTGCGCGAGTCGATGAAGTACATCCCCTGCGGCACGCCGCGCATCACGCTGGTCATCACGCGACGATCCGCCGTGGCGAGTGAGCCCATGTGATTGTTCACGCCGCGCGCGTACGGAATCGCCTCGATGTTCGCACGCGTGATCTGCGTGATCTCGTCGTCGCTCATCGACGTAAGGATCGCGTTCTTGCCCGGCGCCTCGCCACCGCGCGGCTGCATCGGCAAATGACAGAGGATCTCGAATCCGCGCGCGTGCAGCTTCTCCGCGAACTCCGCGGCGTGCGTGCCGTTCGGCAGGATCGCGCAGTTGATGTTCGGGTCGAGCTTCATCAAACGCTCGAGCGGCTGACCTTCGAACCCGAGGTCGTCGATGATTAGGACGATGTCGCCGCGATGCTTGCGTGGTTTGCGAGTGACGCGCGGCAACGCATCGAGCTTCTCGACTTCGACCGGCTTCGACGCGGATGGCGTGGGCCGCTTGTGCGGCATCGTCTGACGGACTTCGTCGACGACCTGCTCAGGCGTGATGCCGTCGTTGAACCATTGCCACAGAAAGAAAATGGCCATCCCGAAAAGCGGGATGGCCACGAGAGTTGCGATCGTCTTGAATGAGGAACTGCGCGTCCACTCCACCCGGCCACTCATGCGCGGATGGAATTGTAACTTGAGTCGCGTGTCATCCCGCGCTTTAGAGCGGGATCCCCGCCCGCCAGGTCTCAGCGAAGGGGATTCCGTGCCGTCGTTGCGGCACGGAATGACACCAAGCTACGCCGCCTTCTTCTCCGCGACCTTTGCGGCCGGCTTCTGCGCGCCGAACAGTTCGAGCGCTTTCTCGAGAATCAGATCGTCCTCATCGTTCTTCTTGCGGGTCTCGTTCGGATCGGCAATCGCCTGCGCCGAAAGATCGACCACGACGTCCGGACGGATGCCGGTGTCGGTGATCGCCTTGAGGTCGGGCGTCGTGTAGTGCGCGATCGTCATCTGTACGCCGCCGCCGCTCGGCAGTGCGATGAACTTCTGCACGATGGCTTTGCCGTACGTGTTGATGCCGACGACTTTGCCGCGATTGTTGCCGCGAATCGCAGCCGCGAACACCTCGGCGCCAGAAGCGCTGGAGATGTCGGTGAGCACCTGCAGCTCGCCGTCGTACGCGGTCGCACGATCGGCCTGCCAGCGCTTCGGCTCGATCTTGCGACCTTCGAGCGCGGTGATCAGGCCGCTCGTGAGCAGCTCATCAGCGGACGCGATCGCTTCTTCGACCGACCCGCCCGCGTTGCCGCGAAGGTCGACGATGAGCTTGCGCGTGTTGCGCTTGCGCACGTCGTCGAGCGCGGCGCGGAACTGTGTGGCCGTGCCTTTCTCGAAGTACGGGATCTTGATGTACGCGACGCCGGAGATCGTGTCGGCGGTGAGCGTGACGGGATGGAAGGTTTCGGCCGGATCGACGGTCACGTCTTCACGCTTCGTCTCGCCGCCGCGCAGGACCTGCAGCTTGACCGGACGGGTCTGGCGCAGTGCGTTGCGGATCTGCCAGACGGCCATCTTCGACGTGGTCTGCCCATCGATCTTCTCGATGAAGTCGCCGCGCTCGATGCCGGCCTTCTCCGCGGGCGAGCCTTTGACCGGCGCGATGACGTACGCGTAGCCGAAGCGCTTCGTCACGATGAGACCGAGGCCGTTGTCCTCGACGTCGGAGAAGTTCTTGTACGCGTTCATCTGCGCGGGCGGCACGTAGTAGCTGAACTCGTCGATGGCGTCGGTGACGCCGCTGAATGCGCCGTCGAGAAGCTGTTCACTCGGAACCTGCTCGACATAGTTGCTGCGCACCAGATCGAGCACCTCGGAGAAGATGCTCAGGTAGCGGTAGGGATTGTTCTTCTGGGCCGCCTGACCGAAGACCGCTCCCGCGATCAACGTGAACATCAGGGCCAGCGAAATCGTAATGAACGCGATTTTTTTCTTCATCTGTCGTTCTCAGCGCAACCACTTCTGCGGATCTTCGGGCTTGTTGTCCTGGCGAATCTCGAAATAGAGATGGCCACCCGCGCCCGCTTCCTCGCTCTCGCCCACTCCTGCAATCGGCTGGCCGGTCGCGATCTTGTCTCCGACCGCGACGGCCGGTGATTTGACGTTCCCGTACAGCGAAAAGATGCGGTTGCCGTGATCGAGAATGATCAAGTTGCCGTATCCCTTGAACCATTGGCTAAAAAGAACTGTTCCAGCGAACACCGCACGCACCTGTGTGCCCGCGGCGGCTTCGATTTTCAGCCCGTTGTTCACTGTGAAGGTAGAAAACTTCGGGTTACGGTGACGGCCGAACGTTTCGAAGACTTTTCCTTCGACCGGCCACGCGAGCGCGCCCTGCACCGCGCGGATGTCCGTCGCCGGATCGAGTCCGCGCTTCTGTCGCGACAGTGAATCGACGAGCCGCTGCAGCCGTCGCGCCTTTTCTTCGAGCGTCGCCAGCTCCTGCGTCGCGCCCGTTTCCTCGGTGCGCAACTTCGCGAGCAGCACGCGTTTCTGCTGCACGCTCGCTGCGACCGCGCGACGCCGCTGTTCGACGACGAGCTTCGTCTGCTGCAGTTTCTGCTGACGATCCGCGAGCTGCACGCGCTGCGTCGCGAGTTGTTCGCGCGTGTTCTGGAAGCGCGTGACGAGTCGCGCGTCGCGCGAGACGAGGTAACTGAGCATCGACATCGCCTCGATCGGATTCTGTTGCTCGTCGAGCGCGAGGAGCACGCGGATGTAGCTGAGACCGCCGAGGCGATAGAGCGCGACGAGGCGTTTGCGCAGATCGGATTTCTGCCGCTCGATGCGCGGCACGAGCGCTGCGATCTGCGTCTCGATCACGACCTGCTCCGCGGCGAGTTTCGTTTCGGCGGCGGTTGCGAGCTCGAGCTCGCTCGTGCGAATGCCCAGCTCGAGATCGACTTCTTCGAGCTCACGTTCCGCGGACTGCGCCTGCTGGCGAACGTTCTCGAGACGCTTCTTGAGACGCTGGATGTCGGCGCGGATGCGGCCGAGGTCGTCGGTGCGCTGCGAATGCGCGGGGAGTACGAGGATCAGCGTGAGAACGAGCGCGATGACACTACGCACCGTTCTTCGTTCCGAACTCGCCCATCGCATGTTTCGCTGCCTGCTGCTGCGCTTCTTTCTTCGACGACCCTTCGCCGCGCGCCGTCAGCGATCCGAGCTTCACTTCAACGATGAACGTCTTGTCATGATCGGGGCCGACTTCCGCGACGACGTTGTATTCGGGCAACTGCAGGCCTTTGCCTTGTGCGAGTTCCTGCAGCGCGGTCTTGTAGTCGTGAAACAGCAGGTCCTGCTGGTCGATCGCGCGAATGTCTTCGCTGAACGAACGCTCGATGAGCTTGCGCGCGGGATCGACGCCGCCGTCGAGATAGATCGCCGCGATGATGGCTTCGAAGAGATTGGCGAGCAGCGAGTCTTTCTTGCGGCCTCCGGTTTTCTCTTCGCCGACGCCGAGGAGGATCGCGTCGCCCATGCCAAAGTCGCGCGCCTTCGCGGCGAGACTCTGCGCGCTGACGAGATACGCCTTCATTTTCGAGAGCGCGCCTTCGTCGAGTTGCGGGAAGTGACTGAAGAGCAGATCGCCGATCACGAATCCGAGGACCGAATCGCCGAGAAACTCGAACGTCTCGTTGTGTCGCACGTCGAGTTCCTTCGACTCGTGCGAATACGATTTGTGAGTGAGCGCGCGCCGCAGCAGGTCGCCCCGTTCGAACGTGTATCCGATCCGCTGCTCGAATTCGGAGAAGCCGTTTTCCACGTGCGACGGAGTATAGCTTGCGTCGTGCCTACTGCACGGTGAAGGGCAAGGTCACGGTCGACGCCGTGCCGTCCTTTGCCTTCACGTCGAAGCGGATCGAGTGCTTGCCCGCGGCGAGCGTCGGAGGCGTGAAGTTGAAGAGCAGCTTCACGAGACCGTGTTCGTCGGCGGAGGTTCGCCCGAGGAGCTTCATGTTCGCGGTCTGGGTGCCGTTGTCGCTGACGAGCGTCGGCAGCACCGAGAGATTTTCGACCGGCACGCGATAGAGGAACAGCGCGATTTTGTACTCATTGTTCGCGGCCAGCGCGGCGTTGCCCTTCGGGATGAACTTCGTCTCGCCCGTGGCGAACGGATAGGGATAGTCGTCGCCGCGCGACTGTCCGACGACCATCGCCCACGAGCCCGGGTCGTTGAAGAACACCGGCGGCAACACCGCGGCGTCCGCAAAGTCCGGCACTTTCACATCCTCGCGATGAAAGCCGATCAGTCCCGTTTCCTCGACGCGCAACACGGTCTTGATTGCGTACTGCCCTGCCGGAAGTCGCAATGTCCCGAAGTAACGCAGTCCGCCGTTGCGCAACGCATCGCCCGCTTTTGAAACGTCGAGCGTGACGCGCTCCTGGAGGTAATCCGTGACTTCGCTGTTCCTGTCGAACGCGTAGACGTACAACTCGAGACTCGCCGCGCGGCCCGAGATCCGTTTGATCAGATCGGCGCCCGGCACTTCGACGACGACCGGCACGCGCGATCTGCCATTGGGCCCCGGCAGCGTCGCGGTGGTCGACGACATCGGGATGTCTTTCTGCGGCGCGTCGAGCATCAGGATCTCGGCGAGCGACAGCGCGCGTTCGAGATCGGAGAGCGCAGCGGGTTCGTAGTAGCCCGCGCGATGCGCGACTTTCGCGCTGCGCGTGTTGACGGCCTTCACTTTCAGCGAGTGGAACTTGCCGGCGTTGCCGGTGGTCTTCGCGCGAAATCCGAGAAGGTAGACGAGCTCCTGTTGCTGCAGCAGCTTGCCGAAGTTCGTGGTGAGGTCGTTCGCATTCTTGAAGACCGTGCCGCCCGTCGGCTGCGTGATGAGATGCAGCGACTCTGCAGTTTTCTTCGCCGCGGTGCCAGACGTCGACGCGTCGGTCACGCCGCGCAATCCTTTGATGTCGATCGCGTGCAGCACGACGTCCGAGCGTTTGAAGAGCTCGACCATGTCGCTGACTTCGCGCGTGGACGTGGAACTGCCAAAGCGTTTGTCGCTGTCGACGTTCCACACCTCGCCCGTGATCACGGCGTTGGTCTCCGCCCGCGCGGCCTCGGAGTTCAAATCCTCCCGCCCCGACACGAGCGACACATCGAATCCCTCGGACATCAGAATGATCTGTTTCTGTCCGTGCAATTTGTCGAGCGCACGCGCGACGCGGCCCATGTTCGCGAGCTGCACGCGCAGTCGCGAGCGCATCTCGCTGTCCTGAACGCGCTGCTGCATCGCCTGCGTTTCTCTCGCCATCTGCGCGATGGCGTTGTCGATCTCCTCGCGACCGGAGACCGTCCCGTCATCGCCGCCCGTGCGCGTCGCCGAGATCATCAGCGGGTCGCCGACTTTGAAAAAGTTCGGATGGCCAAGCGTTTCGATTGCGTTGACGAGAAGATCGCGGTTGCGCGTGAAGTTCGTGATCATGCGCGCGCCGCGCTCAGTGGTGAACGTCGCGACGGCTGCGAGATCGCGCTGGCCGAGCTGGTCCTGCACGAAGCGTTTCGCGGCCTCCCCTGCGCGGCCGATGACGCCGGGCGAAGAGTTCGCGAGATCGAAGAGCAGCAGGAAGTGACGCGTCGCCGCCGGAGGGATCGTCGCGCCGGCGCTCGTGCTGAGCGTGGTCATGTCGACGGTCTCGAAATACTCGATCGGAACGCGCTTCCCCTCGTCGAGTACTTCGAAGTTTTCGGCGGTCAGCCCGCGCACCGGATTGCCGTCGCGATCGACGACCGTGACCGGGACTTCGACCACCGTGATTTCCAACGTCTCCGCGACGCGCTGCGCGTGCAGCGGCGCAACGAGCATGACGAGCAGGAACACCGCCATCCACAGTCTTCGGCTCATGCTGTTCTCCGTTTTACGAAGGGTACACCGATCCTTCAGCGCGAGCCGTTCATCTTGCGCCGCGCTTCCTCGCGCATCGCCTTCGCCTTGGCGATGTCGTAGCGCTGCGGCGGCGCAGTCGCGATGAAGCGGTCGAGCGCTTCGACCGTTTGCTGCCAGCGTCCGGCATTGCCGCTCACCAGCGCGACGTTGTACAGCGCGTCGAACTGTTTCGGGTCGAGCTCGACGGCGCGCGACCACGCGCGAATCGCCTGATCGAAGTTGCGCTCGCGCGCGTAAATCACGCCCGCGGCGTTGAGCGCGATCGGCAAGCGATCGTTGAGCTCGAGCGCGCGCATGAGATGCGCGCGTGCATCTTCGGTGTCGCCGGCGCGCAACGCGACGATGCCGTAGTTCTGATACGCCTTCGCATTCGTCGCGTCTTTCTTGAGCACGCGGCGAAACTGATCGAGCGCCTCGCCCGTGCGTCCGGAATCCGCGAGCGCGATGCCGTACGCATTGAGCACGTCAGGATCCGCGTCCTC
>DASVNL010000275.1:0-15931 GCA_036383875.1 Thermoanaerobaculia bacterium | reverse complement strand
CTGTCGCGCAGCGTCGGCGCGAACGTGATTCTCGTGAACGGCTCGCTGGTCTGCTACATCTCGCGCGGCGAGAAGCAACTGCTGATCTTTCTCCCCGAGGATGAGCCGGTGCGGTCGAATGCTGCGCGGGAGCTTGCGCGAGTGCTGGCGTCGCTCGTCAAAGACGGACCGCGCCGCGCGATGCTCGTCGTCGAAGTGAATGACGAACCGGTCGCGCGCTCGCCGCTCGCGCCGTTCCTCGTCGAGCAGGGCTTCGTGCCGACCGCGATGGGCTATCAACTGCGAGCGGCGACGCATGCCTGAGGGAGATACGATCCATCGCGCCGCGCGGACGCTGCAGACGGCGCTCGCGGGTCGCACGATCACGCGCTTCGAGACGGTGCTTCCCGCACTCGCACGCGTCGACGAAGACGCACCGCTTGCGGGTCGCACGATCGAGCGCGTCGAAGCCGCGGGAAAAAATCTGCTGATGCACTTCTCCGGCGATCTGCATCTGCGCACGCACATGCGGATGCATGGCTCGTGGCACATCTATCGTCCGGGCGAACCGTGGCGGAAGTCGCGCGCGGAGATGCGCATCGTGCTCGAGACCGACACGTGGGTCGCGGTCGCGTTCAACGTACCGGTCGCCGAGTTTCACGACTCGCGAACGCTCGAGCGCGACGACGACATGCGCCTCATCGGACCCGATCTCATCGCCGAAGAGTTCGATGCCGGCGAAGCGATGCGACGCATTCGCGCGCGACCCGACGAGGAGATCGCGAACGTGCTGCTCAACCAGCGCGTCGTTGCCGGGATTGGCAACGAGTACAAGAGCGAGCTGCTCTTCATCGCGCGCGTGAATCCGTTCGCACTCGTGCGCGACCTCACCGACGACGACCTCGCGCGCATCCTCAAACACGCACGCAAGATCATGGTCGCGAACGTGAACATGCGCTCGCCCGCGCGCATCACGACGTTCAGCCTCGACCCGCGCGCCTCGCAATACGTCTACAACCGCGGCGGCAAACCCTGCCGCCGCTGCGGCACTCCGATCGCGTACGCAAAGCAAGGTCGCGACGCGCGCCACACGTGGTGGTGCCCGAGGTGCCAGGAATCGGTTGGCGGTTGACAGTTGGCGGGAGGCCTCCGCCCGACCCCGTTCGTGCAGCCGCGTCTCCCGCCAACCGCCAACCGCCAGCGCGCCGGCAGGCGCGCGAACCGCCAACCATTTACAATCCCCGCATGCCGATCATCCTGCCTCACGACCTCACCACTGCGGAGATTCGCGTTCTTCAGGAGTTCCGGCGGTTGAATGCCGACCGGCTGCCCGTCGAGACCATCAAGGCGATCAAGCATCCATCCGGCGGGGGCGAGGCTCCGGCGGCTGGTTTGGCGTCGAAAGGCTTCCTTTCCGCCGATGCCGACGGCTTCGCGGTGACGGAGAAAGCCAAGAGCTTCCTTGCAATAGACGCCCGCCCGATGTTCGAAGAATCGACCGATTCTGGTGGGTCGGCAGATGCTGACGCGGCGCTCGAAGGCGTCTGATGCACAAGACTCGTTGCACTTGACGAACCGCGTAACGCGGTGTCTTTTCAGTGACTTAAGCCGGACGGGCTGTTTCCGCCATTGTTGGGTCAAGAGTTGATGCGGACGTAAATCACATTGACTCAGACACTTAACGGCATTACGATATCGGCCTGAGGACTGAAATGACGCATGGCGACAAAACCAAAGCCAAAACAGTCAAAAGCAGCAAAGCCTCAGGTCAGCAAAAAACCGGCAGCGAAGGCGGCGAAGCCCGCAAAGCCGGCGCCGAAAAAGGCAACGGCAAAGCCAGCGGCGAAAGCCAAGCCGGCGCCAAAGCCGAAGCCAAAGGCAGCGCCAAAGCCGGCAGCAAAGGTGGCGGCGAAAGCCAAGCCGGCGCCAAAGGCAGCCAAGCCGGCGCCCAAAAGTCCGGCGCCGAAAAAGGCAGCCGCGCCTCCTCCTCCACCCAAAAAGAAGCCGGCGAAAAGCGAGGCCGCGGCGCGGCCGCAGCCGCCAACGACGGCCCCTTCACCAACGCCGGCGTCGGCGACTCCTTCGCCCGCGCCATCAAAAAGTATCCCAACGCCTTCCGCCGTCTCACCGACTGACGCCGGGGGCATCCGCTACCTCACCGCGCAGGACATCGTCGACCTGCACCGTGCGGTGTCCGCGGAGTTCGGCGGCAACTCCGCGCATCCCGGCGTCGTCGAATCGCAGTTCGCGCTGGTCAGCGCCGTCAATCGTCCGCAAGTCACGACGCTGGGCCGCGAGGCCTATCCCACCTTCTCCGACAAAGCCGCGGCGCTCGTCTTCGCGCTGTTGCAGGCGCGCCCGTTCCGCGGCGGCAATCGTCGCGTCGCACTCGCGACGTTGCTCGCATTCGTCGACGTCAACAATCGCTCCATCGACTCACGCATCTTCGATGAGAAGACGGCCGAGAACATTCTCAAGCGCGCGGCGTCCTGCCGCGAGCTCGGCATCCCGCCGGAGAACGCGTTTCGCGAATTGCGCGAGACGCTGAGCCGCTCGATCGTCGATCAATCCGCGTAGACCACTTTGTCTGTGGCACGGGTCGTGATCCTCCGCCATGCGGAGGATCCACCATGCCTGCATCCAAGAAGTCGTCATCGAAGAAGGCTGCGCCGAAAACACCCGACGCAGTTGCGTTGCTCAAACAGGACCACGAAACCGTGCGTGGTCTGCTCTCCTCACTCGAGAACGCAACCGGCGCGCGCCGCGCCAAGCTGCTCTCGCAGGTCGAGAAAGAGCTGAAGGTCCACACGACGATCGAAGAGGAAATCTTCTATCCCGCGTTCCTCGACGCATCGCGCAAGAAGGAAGACAAGAAGCTGTACTACGAGGCCGTGCAGGAACATCACGTCGTCGACCTGGTGATGCCGGAAGCGCACGAAGGCGATTCGCCGGAAGAGCTGAAGGCGAAGGCGAAGGTGCTCAAGGACATCGTCGAGCATCACGCCGAAGAGGAAGAGACGGAGATGTTTCCGCGCGCGAAGAAGCTGTTCGATCGCGACGAGCTCCGCGAGCTCGGTGTGGCGATGCAGCAGCGCAAAGACGAGTTGTCGCGCGCGCTCTGACGAACGCTCTCGGGTCTTACGACCCGAGGCGTTCTTTGTACGCGGTGTCCTCGGCGCCTTTGCGATGCAGCTCGGCGTTGATGCGTCCGAGCAGAATGCGCGCGACGCGAAGATCGTGACCGGCGTCGATGCCGAGCAGCGTCAGATCGCCGCCACCCCACATCAATCCTGCCAGCACGAGCATCTGCGTGATGCGGCCGATCAGATCGGCGAGTGAGAACGTGTCGGTCGTCACGGTGACGAAGATCTCGCCGATGAGCAGGATGATCATCATCACCGCGAGCACTTTGAAGAGTCGCGCGATGTAGCGCAGCGTCACATACGGCTCGAGGTCGTTGGTGCGCACCTCTTCCTCGACGTTGCGCTTGTCCCCTTCGCGAATCGGCGGCGCGCCGCACGTCGGACAGACCACCGAGGGGTCCACACGCAGGCTCTGACACTCGGGGCAATGTACTTCTGTGGTCACTGTATCTCCTTCACGACTACCCATTTCCCGTCCCTCTCCAACGCGCTTTCACACCGCGCACATCAATGTGAGTGAAAGGTCCGTGCCCGCAGCACGCGACATACACTCCGATCCCGCCCACGAGCCGCGGATAACGACGCTCCACGATCTCCGCAGCCTGCGCCATCCGCTCCGCATCTTTCACCGTCACGCGACCGTCGCCGGTGATGTCGTCCGGCTGCCCGTCGCGGTTGTTGTCGACGTAGACGTCCGACGCGTCGCCGTACATGTGGCGGCTGAGGCTGGCGCGTCCGGCGGTGTTGCCGCCGCTGTGGTTGTAGCGCGGCGTGCGGAAGCCGCTCATCACGTGCACGGCGGTGACCTTCACGCCCTGGCGCTCGAGCTCCTGAATCGTCAGCTCGAGCTTGTCGATCAGCAACGGATCGAGCAGCAGATACTTCGGCCAGACGTTGCGCTGATCCTTCGTGAGGAAGTCGCGCAAGCGAAAGTGTTCCGAGACCTGAAAGTTCTGATTGTCCTGCGTGACTTCGATGAAACCGCTCGGCGGCGCGTAGCGCTCCGAGCGCGGCGTGCCGCCTGCTTCGAACGGCCAGCTTCCGAGTTGATACGCGCCGATGCGGCCTGCCTGCTTCTGCGAGCGCGGCACGAGCGTGACGATGCTGATGTCGTTGATTGCGCGCGACGCCTTGTTGATCTCGACCGCGAATTTGTAGATGCCGCTCTTCTCCGGGGCGCTGAGATCCTCGCCGGAGCCGCCTTCGATCACGGCGTGCGCGCCTTCCGGTGCGCCGTCGACGATTGCTTCACCGGGCAACGTCGGCACGTAGCGAAGCTCACCGCTCTCGCCCCGCAGAGGTTCGAGAAACTCCAGCATCGCCTCGGACAACGCCGGCGTCTTCGTCGAGGCCGGCCCGAAGATGTTCCCGGCGATGCTCGTCGCGGGCGTTTGCGATGCGATGCGTGGGACGTTCGCGGGATCGCCGAACGTCGTCGGCGCGCGTTGATCTTCGCGGATCTGCGCGATCGCGGCGACCCACGCCGTGCCATACAGCAGCACGAAGACGACGCACACCCAGGTGAAGATGTGCTCCTGGCGCTCGGATACGAGTCCGCGATGAATCCGATGCCGTTTCGGAGCGTCTGGAAAAAGGGGTGCGCCGTTATCCACTGCGCGTCCCCGTTGTTCATGGAACGTGCCCGGGGGCGGCACGGCCGCCAGCGCTGATTGGCTCAGCCTTCTTGCAGCCCTGCGATCGATTGACGAGTTGCGCGGCGCGAAAGAACTACGGGAAGTATCCGCGCGGTGCGCGAAGGCTCTGTCCGCCACGTGACTCGATCTTCAGCGGCCTCCACTGGTCCGCGACGTCGCCTTCGCTGCGAAACACGATCTGATACTGCTGCCGCAGCTCCGTCGCGATGCGCGTGTAGACGCCGGCGAGCTCGCGCTCACTCTGGATGATGAAGTACGTCGCGCCCGTGTCTTCCGCGATGCGCGACAAGCGTCGCGCCTGCAGCCGTCCGACGCCGAGCTTCATCCAGCGCGAGAGCGATTTGTTCTTCACGACCGGATACACCGGCACGCCCGCGTAGCGCGCGTAGTGCACGAGATGATCGAGCGTAAACTTGCTGCCCTGATCGACGCCGTCGGTCAGTACGACCAGCGCCTGTCGTCCGGGCCGTTTCTGCAACTCGTACAGCATCTCGATCACGCTGTCGTAGAGATGCGTCTCGCCGATCGGCTTCACGCGATCGACCGCCTGCGCGGCGCTGTTGTAGTCGTTCGTGTAGCCGGTGAGCCAGAACGTCTGCTGATGAAAGCCGACCACCGCGAGGCGATCCTGCGGTCGCAGCAGCGCGCGTGCGAACTGCTTCGCCGCGGCCTTCACGACCGGTAGTTCTTCGAGCATCGACTGTGAGTAGTCGATGAGCAGGATGACGTTGAGCGGCTGATCGTTTGCCGTGACGAGCGTCTCGATCGGACGCGGCTGGCCGTTGTCGAACAGCGCGAGTTGATCGAGGCGCAGCGGGCCTTTGCCTTCCGCGATCGACACCGGAATCTGTTGCACGGTCACGTCGGTCGTCGCGTGAGCGCGATCGCCGAAGAACAACACGTCATTCGCCTCGTCGCCGCTGGTCGTGCGCGCCGCGACACGAGCGTAGATCGCGCCGGGATACTTCGCCGCGTCGACGCTCACCGTGTAGGGCGCGCCGATGTCAGTCGCGATCTTCTCTTCGCCGACGTAAAAGTCGACGCCGCCGATTTGCAACTCCGCGGGGCGCAACAGATTCGCGTGCAACTCGACGTTGCCGCTCTCCGGCCACGCCATCGGACCTTGCAGTCGCACGCGGAACGGCGGACGCGGATCGTTGACGACCATCTCGTCCTCGCCGACAACATTGCCCTGCGCGTCGTAGCCGACGGCGCGCATCCGCAGTCGCCGGATGTAGTACCCGACATTGACCTGCACCGTGACCGCGCGCCCGAACGCCTCGGTGTGTTTCACGCCGTTGATGAACAGCGTGAGCCGCTCGACCGGCGCATCCGCGGCGATCGGCACGTACAACACGCCGGCGGTGAGCCCGTCCGGTTTGTCGGTGATGCGAACGGTCTGCGCTTCGGCGGCGACGCCGAACGCGACGAGGAACGAGAGGATCGCGAGGAACCGGTTCACGTCGCAAGAGAACGTGCGCTTGCGCGCCGCACTTCCGTCGCCGATCATGCGGCCTCATGAGCGTACTGCTTTACACCACCCAGGAAATCAAGTTCGAGTACACCTTCGCCGCCGGCGACGCCTTCACCGCGAAAGACGCCATGAACTACGCGTTCCTCGGCGACACGGCCGTCCCGCTGTGGATCACGCCGACGCTGAACGTAGCGGGGGGATCGCCCATCAGCACCGGCGATCCGGTGCAAATCTTCTGCAGCTACGGCCAGCTCGCGCAGCACGACATCGACACGTACGTGCGCTGGGTCATGATCCCCGGCGGGAACGACATCTGGACGATTCATTTCCCGAACGACAGCAGCTCCGGCCAGCAGATCCCGCTCGGCCAGCAGTTCGTGCTGTGGAATCAGGGAAAGAGCCTGGCTCTCTGTCCGAAGGATGGGAACTTCTGCGGACTCGGCACGGCCGAAGCACCGTGGGGATTCACCGCGTCGGCCGTTTCTTCTTCGGTGCCTGCTCCAGAACGCTGAACAGATCGAAGCGCTTCGTCTTCGAGAGCAGCGGCTTCCACAAATCGCCAACGTCCTCGAGTCGCGCGAGGGCGTTGTCGATGCGGAAGTCTTCGATGCGCACGCCGCCTTCGATCTCTTCCCACGTCACCGGCATCGAGACGCTCGCGACCGCTGTGGGGCGTATCGAATAAATCGATGCGAGCGTGCGGCCCCATGCGTTCTGGTTATAGTCGACGAGCACGCGTCCGTGCGGCCGTTTGACCTTGCGATACTCGGCGGTGATGACGTCGGGATGTCGCTGCTCGAGCAGCACGGCGATGGTCTTCGCGAACGTCCACACGTCTTTCTGCTGCGGCCCGCGCACGATCGGGATGTAAACGTGGATGCCTTTCGAGCCGGTGGTCTTCGCGTAGCTCTTGATGTTGAGCTGCCCGAGGATGTCGCGGACGTGCAGCGCGACGGTGCGGACTTTCTCGATGTCGGAGCCTGGGCCGGGATCGAGGTCGAAGTGCAGGTAGTCGGGACGATCGATGTCGTCGCAGCGCGCGTACCACTGATTGAGATCGATGCAGCCGAGGTTGATGAGCCACAGCAGCGACGGCAGATCCTGCACGATCGGATACGGAATCAGCCCCTCGGTGTGCTCGATCTCGCAGACCTCGATCCACGCGGGCCGCGGCGACGGCGCGCGCTTCATGTAGAAGTAGTCGCCCTCCGCACCATTCGGGTAGCGCTTCATCACCATCGCGCGATCGGCGAGATGCGGCAGCAGCCACGGCGAAACGTTCGCGTAGTACTGCAGCAAATCGCGCTTCGTGATCCCGAGCTTCTTCCAGAACGGCTTGCGCAGGTTCGTGAGCCGCACTTCCTTCGCGCCGAACTTCAGGAAGAGCTCTTTCTCGTCGGGGATCTCGAGCCGTTGTTTGACCATCACTCTATCTTCGGCATTTTGCCAGTCGCTCCCGGCAAACGCTTCCGATTCGCATCGAGGGACACGTATTCGAGCTCGACGCCTGTGCGCGCCGCGCGCAACATCAACCCGCCGCGTGCCATGTCGCCGAGGCCGGCGAAGTGTTTCGGAAAGCGAAGGCGATCGCCGAGGATGGGGCGGAGAACGTCGACGTACTTGCCGGTTGCGACGCTGCCGAGCAGCACCACTTCGGCGTCGCGGCCGTCCATGTCCAGCGCGTCCGCGATCATCTCCGCGTGCTCGCGCAATGGTCGCGTGTACGTGCGCGTCGCGACGTCGATGTCGATCCTGCGCATGCGCTTCATCCGCTCTTCCGTGATGCGCCAGTCCGGCGGGACGAGTCCGTAGCCCGACGTGATCACGAAGATCCCGCTGCCGCCGATCACCGGCGACGGCACGGCGAAGCGTCGCGCGTACGCGATCTTGCCGCGGAAGTAGAGCGCGCTCAGAAACGCGAACGCGTCGCCGATCTCGACTCCCTCCTCCGTGCGATAGCGCGTTGCGAGATCGAACTTGGCGCGCGGCGACGTGAGTTGTTTCGCGCGCAGACCGTTCAGCGACGCGGGCGAGAGGAGGAAGATGCGCGGACTCACGAGGAGAGTTTCTTGGCCGCTTCTTCGACCGCGCGCTGGCGACGCTCTTTCAGCGGCGCGAGCTTCGCGAGCACGGCGTCGCGGATCTCCGGCGGTGCGGTGTCAGGCGAGCCGGCGTTGAATGGCGGATGCGGGTCGTACTCGATCGCGAGCTGCACGGCCTCCGCGACTGCGCGTCCGTGCGTCTGCTCGGCGATGCGCAACGCGATGTCGATGCCCGCGGTCACGCCGCCGCCGGTGATGCGATTGCCGCTGACGACGACGCGTTCCTTCTTCGGCCACGCGCCGAACGCCTGCAGGTAATCCATCGACGCCCAGTGCGTCGCGGCTTCGAATCCGGCGAGCAAACCCGCGGCGCCGAGAACCAGCGCGCCCGTGCACGCGGACGTGACGAACGCCGCGCGCTCTCCGTGGCGTCGCACGAACGCGATCAACTCGTCGTCGAGCATCGCGTCGTTCACGCCCGGACCACCGGGCACGAACAGCACGTCGCACGCGGACTCCTCGGCGAACGTCGCGGTCGGAAGAATCGCGAGTCCGCCTTCGCTGATCACGGGATCGGCGGAAGCGGCGACAAGACTCACCTCCGCATGCGGAAGGCGATGAAAGACTTCGTACGGCCCGGTGAGATCGAGCTGCGTGAACTCGGGAAAAAGGATGCAGACGATCTGCATGCGCGGAAGATTACGTCAAAACCGCCGCGCGCTTCGCCGCATCCTTCAACGTCTTCGCGAGATACACGCCGGTCGGACTGCTCTTCACCTTCGCGATCTGCTCGGGCGTTCCCTTGGCGATCACGAGACCACCGCCGTCGCCGCCTTCAGGCCCGAGGTCGATGACGTGATCCGCGGTCTTGATGACGTCGAGGTTGTGCTCGATGACGACGACCGTGTTGCCGCGATCGACGAGGCCGTGCATCAGGTGCAGCAGCTTGTGCACGTCGTCGAAGTGCAAGCCGGTGGTCGGCTCGTCGAGGATGTAGAGCGTCTTGCCGGTGGCGCGCTTCGCGAGCTCTTTCGCGAGCTTCACGCGCTGCGCTTCACCGCCGGACAGCGTCGTCGAGGACTGGCCGAGCGTGATGTAGCCGAGGCCCACGTCGTCGAGCGTCTTGAGGATGTTGTAGATGCGCGGGACGTTGCGGAACACTTCCGTCGCCTGCTCCACCGTCATCTCGAGCAGCTCCGCGATCGAGTAGCCCTTGTACTTCACCTCGAGTGTCTCGCGGTTGTAGCGCTTCGCGCTGCAGACGTCGCACTTCACGTAGATGTCCGGCATGAAGTGCATCTCGATCTTGATCTGACCGTCGCCCTTGCATGCTTCGCAGCGGCCGCCCTTCACGTTGAACGAGAAGCGTCCCGGCCCGTAGCCGCGCATGCGCGCTTCCGGCGTCGCGGCCATGAGGTTGCGGATCTCGCCGAAGAGCTGCGTGTACGTCGCGGGGTTCGAGCGCGGTGTGCGGCCGATCGGCGACTGGTCGATGTCGATGACCTTGTCGATCAGCTCGAGGCCGTCGATGCGCGCGTGCTCGCCGGGAGTGTCGAGCGCGTCGTAGAAATGTCGCGACAACGCTTTGTAGAGGATGTCGTTGACGAGCGTCGACTTGCCGGAGCCGCTCACGCCGGTGACGGCGATGAACACGCCGAGGGGAAATTCGACGTCGAGATTCTTGAGGTTGTTCTGCGTCGCGGATCGGATGACGAGTTTGTTCTCGCCGATCGGACGGCGATTGACCGGCACTTCGATGCGCGCTTCGCCGCGAAGGTATTTCGCGGTGAGCGAGCTCGGGAAGGTCTTGATCTGCTCGAGCGTCCCCTCGGCCACGACATGTCCGCCGTGAACGCCGGCGCGCGGTCCGAGGTCGATGATGTGGTCCGCGGTCTCGATCGTTTCTTCGTCGTGCTCGACGACGATCACCGTGTTGCCAACGTCGCGCAGTTCGATCAGTGACTCGATGAGCTTCTTGTTGTCGCGCTGATGCAAGCCGATCGATGGCTCATCGAGGACGTACAACACGCCCATGAGCTTCGAGCCGATCTGCGTCGCGAGACGGATGCGCTGGGCTTCGCCGCCGGACAGCGTCGCCGCGTTGCGGTCGAGCGTCAGGTAGCCGACGCCGACGGCGTTGAGAAATCCGAGGCGGTCGCGCACTTCCTTCAGGATCTTGCCGGCGATCGATTCTTCGCGCGCCGTGAGGGTAATGCTCTGGAAGAACTCCGCGGCGTCGCGCAACTGCAGCGCGACGATCTGATCGATGAAGCGATTCGCAACCGTGACGCTCAGCGCCTCCGGCTTCAATCGCTTGCCGAGGCACTCCGGGCACTTCGTGTGCGTCATGAAGCGCTCGATCTCTTCGCGGATGTCTTCGGAATCCGATTCTTTGTAGCGGCGCTGGAGCATCGGGACGATGCCCTCGTACGTGCCGTTGTACTGATACGCGCTGTCGCCGCCCGCGAACTCGAATTTGATCTTGTCCTCGGAGCCGTAAAGGATCACGTTGCGCGCCTTCTCCGGCAGCTTCTCCCACGGCGTCGACATCTTGAACTTGTAGTGTCGCGCGACGGTCTCGATCTGGCGGAAGCGCCAGTGATCGGAGCCTTCCTTCCACAGCGCGATCGCGCCGCCTTCGATGGACTTCGTTGCGTCGGGGACGATCTTGCGCTCGTCGATCTCGAGCAGTACGCCGAGGCCGGAGCAGCGCGAGCATGCGCCGTACGGAGAGTTGAAGGAGAAGAGTCGCGGCGTGATCTCGCCGATCGAAACGCCGCAGTCCGGGCACGCGTAGTTCTGCGACATCAGCTCTTCGCGCTTGTCCTCCTGATAGAGGATCTTCACGAGGCCTTTGGTGACGCGCGTCGCGGTTTCGAGCGAGTCGGCGAGTCGCTGGGCGATGCCGTCCTTGACGACGATGCGATCGATGCGGATGTCGATCGTGTGTTTCTTCTGTTTGTCGAGCGTCGGCGGATCGGAGAGCTCGACTTCGACGCCGTCGACGATGCCGTGGGTGAAGCCTTCCTTCACCATCTGCAGCATCTGCTTTTTGTACTCGCCCTTCTTGCCGCGGATGTACGGCGCGAGGATCGTGAACTTCGTGCCCTGCGGATTGGCCATCAGCCGGTCGACCATCTGCTGCACGGTCTGCGGCCGGATTTCCTGGCCGCAGTTCGTGCAGTGCGGCGTGCCGATCGAGGCGTAGAGGAGTCGGAGGTAGTCGTAGATCTCGGTGACGGTGCCGACCGTCGAGCGCGGGTTGCGCGAGGTCGTGCGCTGTTCGATGGAGATCGCCGGCGAGAGGCCTTCGATCGAGTCGACGTCCGGCTTCTCCATCTGCTCGAGAAACTGGCGTGCGTAGGCGGACAACGACTCGACGTAACGCCGCTGTCCTTCCGCGAAGATCGTGTCGAACGCGAGCGATGACTTGCCCGAGCCCGAGACACCGGTGATCACGACGAACTTGTTGCGGGGAACGACGACGTCGATGTTTTTGAGGTTATGTTCGCGTGCGCCGCGAATGACGATGGAGTCCATGGCGTGGAGTCAATCTAACTCCGCGCGCCCGATCGGTGTTCCCACGTCTACGCCGCGTGGAAATTCCACGCCGGGATTGGTGAGAAATGGCCAAGTTCGCTACAGGGCGGAGGGCCGGGGTACGTGCGGAGATACCCATTGCTGGAGTTCCATCAATGTGCTTGAATTTCCTTGAATCATGCACGTCATCAAATCCACGGGACGTCGCCGGACGGCGCTGCTGCTGGTCGCGATCTGCGTCGCGTCACTGATTTCATTGCCGCTCCATGCGATGGCGTGGCGCTGCGGCGATCTAGGCACGTGCGTTTGCATTTCGTGGAGTGTCGGAAACAGCGGGTACATCGAGGTTCGGTGTCCTGCGGATGGCGCGGAGCCTTCGGGTTGGACAACCGGCGATCCCGGCGATGCGGATGGCTCACGTGGGTCGTTCGGCGGGTCGGGCAGCAAGAAGATGGCGCCGTCGCCGCTACCCGGAATGGTGCTGACGCCGGAGACGAATCAGAAAGTCAGCGGCGCGAAGACCGAGGGTGTAAAGCGACTGCGGGGTGAGCAGGAGTTCGATGAGGGGACAGGCAAGCCAATCTGGATCCCCACGGCCTGTTCTGACCTGTTTGCCAACAGCCCGATGAGCTCGGGCACGAATCCGCTCCCTGGAGCGCAGTTGCTGTCCACCTACGTCATATTTCGAGATGGAACTGGTGTTAAGGACAAAGACAACCGCGATCGATGCGCGGAAGGCGCAGCGGCGTGGACGACGTGCTGTTCGCACGATCCCGTGATTTTCATCTGTCCGGCAAAGTTCAACAGCGCGAGTTTCGACGATCGGATCAAGTACCTGATTCACGAGACTCTGCATGTTGCCGGGCAAATGGAAGATCTGGATGGCACGATCGGACCGGACGATCCGCCGAACTCAGGCCAGATCAACGCCGATGTCGACGCTGCATGCAATGGAAGCTGAGGACAAGTTGAAAAACCTTTTCGCAGTTGCGCTCTTGATCGGTTCCCTGCCCCTCCTGGCGGCCGACGCGAAGCTTTGTCGTGATCTCGTCGCGGTGTCCGTTCCGGGGGATTCGCCGGGCGACGCGGAGACTTTCTTCGCCAATGCGGAGGCTGCGTATCGAGACTGCAGCGGGTCGGGGCTCAGCATCGAGATTCGCGCGAGCGCTGCGGCGAACTTCGGATTCGCGAATGACATTCGAGGGAACTATCAGACGGCTGTGGCGGCATATGGCGAAGCTTTGGCGGTGCTCGAGAATGCGAAGGCAGCGAAGCCGCGAACGGTCCTGAGTGTTCTCGACAAAGCGGTTCGGGCGGAGCTCCGCGCCGGACTTCATTCGCAGGCGCTGGCCCACGCGGAGCGCGCCGCAGAACTTCGCAGATCGGCATTCGGCATCGACAGCGATGACGCCGTCCAGGGAACGGTGTCGCTCGCGATGGTCCACACGGAGCTGAAGCAATACGACAAGGCCGAGGCGATTCTGCAGGCGGCGTTGGCCTCGGTGCGGAAACGGTGCAGCGAGGAGTGCCGGCCTCTTGCCGAGGTCTACGCGGGATTCAGTGCGTTCCATGCGGCGCAAGGCAACGCGGCAGAGGTTTCGCGATACGAAGAGTTGCTGTTGCACGCGACTCCCTCGCCCGTGCGCAAACACAAGGACTGATCCGCTCCTTCAGGTTGCTGTTCGTCAGCGCGACCTTGCTTGCAGCCAGTCTGTTTGATGTATACTGAACCAGATGGTTCAGTATACGCAGGAACGCTTCGACGCCTCGTTCGCCGCGCTCTCGGACGCAACCCGACGCGGTGTTCTCGAGCACCTCTGGCGTGCAGACGCTTCGATCACGGACCTCGCCGACAAGTTCCACATGACGTTGACGGGCATGAAGAAGCACGTCGGCGTCCTGGAGCAGGCGGGGCTCGTCACCACGGAGAAGGTCGGGCGCGTGCGGACCTGCAAGCTCGGCCTGCGCCGGCTGGATGAAGAGGCGGCGTGGATCGAGAGGTACCAGCAGCTTTGGGATGCACGGTTCGACGAGCTGGACAAGGTTGTCGAGGAACTGAAACGGAAGGAGAAAGTGGATGGACGCAAGAAGAGAAAGTGAGGCTACGCCGATGAAGAACGGTACGACGGTGGAGCGGAAGTCCGAGCGGGAGGTCGTGGTTACCCGAACCTTCAACGGCCCGGCCCACATCGTGTTCGAGGCGTGGACCAACCCCGAGCTGTTCAAGCGGTGGTGGTTGCCGAAGTCGATGGGCATGTCCCTGCGATCGTGTGAGATGGACGTTCGTGTCGGAGGCAAGTACCGTCTCGAGTTCGAACCCGATGGCTTCGCGTTCTTCGGCACGTACCTCGAAGTGACACCGGACTCGCGCCTCGTGTGGACCAACGAGGAAGGTGGTGAGGGTGGGCCTGTCACCACGGTGACCTTCGAGGAAAAGAGCGGCAAGACGCTGCTGGTCCTGCACGAGCTCTATCCTTCGAAGGAAGCTCTCGACGCTGCCGGTACCGGCGCGGCGGATGCGCTGGTCGAGACGTTCGGGCAACTGGACGAGCTGCTCCTCACCCAGGGCGCGAGCGTGGGACCGGCGTGACGTCAGCGTGAAGACTCCACCGTCAACTCGGCGCATCGAGTTGACGGTTGGAGCGCACCATTCATTCGCTACTTCAACGTCGCGGTCTTCGTCGGCGTGAACTTGTTCGACGGGCCGTAGTGCTTCGCGAGGTACTTCACCACGACGTCCTGGTCCGGCACGATCGCGCCCCAGCGGATCATCTTCTCGACCGCGGCGGTCCACTGCTTCTCCGTCAGGCGTTGTTGCGCGAGGAGATCCGCGGAGTGGCAGGCGTAGCACGCCGCTTCGACTTCCGCCTTTCCCTTCCCGTCGGGCAGTTGCTTGAACTGCGTGCCCGGAGTTGGGAGTGTCGCGGCGAGGATGATGGCGAACAGGATCTTCATGCTTTCACCTCGATCTCGACCGTCTGCCAGCCATTGAACAGGTAGCCGCTCTGATTCCACACCGCGGTGCGCGGTTGTGCGGCTCCGCGCGAGTCCGTGGCGCGGGCGGCGAGTCGTGCGACGCCGGCGCGTTTCGGCGTCCAGCGCAACGACCAGAGTCGCCACGAATGGGCGGAGTGACGGACATCGAGCGTTGCGGACTTCCAGGTTGCGCCGTCGTCGTCCGTGATGTCGACGCGTTTGATGTCGGGCGCGCCGGAGAACGCGAAGCCGCGGATGTCGATGGGCACGCCGACTCGCGCGACGCGTGGTGCGGACGTGATGTTCGACTTCACCGCGATCTCCGTCAGCGGCCGCATCTCCTCGGGCTTGAACGCCACGCCCGGCTCGCCCGGCGTGATCGGCCAGCGATACGCCGTGTCCATGTAGAACCCGGTCTGCGGCTTCGCGCTCGCCGTCAACTTCACGACCCACTTCATCCAGTGATCGCCGGCCCATCCCGGCACGACCATGCGCAGCGGCGCGCCGTGCGACGCGGGCAGCGGCTGGCCGTTCATCTCGTACGCGAGGATGCAGTCGTCGAGCGCCTTCTCGATCTCGATGCTGCGATGAAACGGCGGGACCTTGCCCGGCGGGACGTCGCTGCCGAAGAGATGCAGATGCTTCGCGGATGCGCGGATACCCGCACGTTGCAGCACATCGCGAACGCGCACGCCGCTCCAGCGCGCGTTGCCGACTGCGCCGTAGCGCCACTGCACGCCCGGAAGCACCGGCGAGTGCAACGCGCGACCGTTGCCTGCGCACTGCAGCACGCACGTCGTCTCGACGCGCGGCAGCTTCTTCAACTCCGCCAGCGACAACGACAGCGGACGCGCGACGTCGCCGTCGATTGCGAGGCGCCACGTTTTCGCGTCGGGCATGCGCGGCAGCCAGTGACTGCGCACGAAGAAGAGATCGTTCGGCGTGAGGTAATCGGTCAGCAGCTCGAGCGGCGTCTCCGCATTCAGCGGATAGCCGTTGAGTTGCAGCATGTAGCGTTCGGCGGCGGCGAGCGGCGTCGAGAGCAGCGGCGCGGCGGCGGCGAGTCGGAGAAACGCGCGGCGATCGAGCGTCATCGCGCATGAGTTTAGACTCTCCCGCGAT
>DASVNL010000274.1:0-18012 GCA_036383875.1 Thermoanaerobaculia bacterium | reverse complement strand
AACCACGCGGACTCCTGCCGTCCGATGCCGTACGGCTTCGATGCCGCGACCGCTTCGCTTTCGAATGGAGCCACGCTCGCGGCGACGGGCGGAATCGTCGGGACGAGCGATGCTTCGAGGATCGGCGACGGCGGCGCGTCTGCGATTTTGTCGAGCACGCGCACGACGTAGCCATCCGGCTCGAGCGACATGAAGAACACGCGGCCGTCGTTCGACGGTGCGGGCTCGAACGCGCCGCCGCCGGTACGCGTGATCGGACTCGCGGTCGTTCCACTCACGCGATACACCTCGGCGAAGCCGCGCTCAAACACCGTCACGAGCAACTCGTCGTTCGAGAGCCACGCGGGCGTCGCCGCGTCGCCGGGAAGCGCGATCGGTTGATCGTCGACGAAGAGCGTCCAGCGCGCGTCGTGATGCGCGACGTACGCAATGCGTCCCGAAGCCGAGACGCGCGGCAATGCGACGACGCGTTCGATGGCCGTGTCGCGCAGGGGATCCCGCGCGTCAGCGCGGGATCCCCCTCGCGCTTGCACCCGGCCGCTCCCCAATTCCACGTTCACGAGTTGCGTGACGCCGTACGCACTGTGCACGGCGATCATCGTGTCGTCGTCGACAAAGTCGGCGTCGCGCACGTCGGCGAAGCGGGTGATGCGCGTGAGGCGCGCGAAGTCCCAGCGATAGAGATCGAAGTGCAGCACGCCGTCGGCGTCGGGAACGCGATGGGCGAAGACGATCGACTTGCCGTCACGCGACCAGCGCGGATTCTGGATGTCGCCGCCGTTGGGCATCGTGAGCTCGTGTTTCGCGGTGCGCGGCAACGGCTTCGTGCGCAGTGGCGGGACGTCTTCGGGATCGCGGCCGAGGATTTTTTCGATGCGCTCGCGATACTTCTTTTCTTCCTCGTCCGCGTTGCCCGTCGACCAGACCACGAGCTTCTCCGGCTGGTTGCGATTGCGGATCACGACCGCGAGTTGCGAGCCGTCCGGAGAGACCGCGGGATTGCCGCTGGCGCGCGGCGTTTCCTGAAAGAGCGCGCCCTGCTGCGTCGCGCGTGCACGTTTCACCGCGACGGCGGACGCGGTCACTTCGGCGAGGAACTGTCCGTACAGACGATCGGGACGTTCGCCGAACACGCCGATGAATGCAGTGTCGAACGAGCGTCGCTGGCGCGCGGTCATGCGCGCCCAGAGACTGCGCAGCGAGTCCGGACCGTTGCGTTGCTCGAGCCATTCGAGAAACGCGGAGCCCATGAGGTACGCCATCGACATGCCGAGGAAACGCTGGTCGGAGTTGAGTTGTCCGTACGACGGCAAGCGTCCGTTCTCCGCCCACTGACGAAGAATGAGCGCGCGGATCGTGCTGCTCGGACGGCCCGCGCCGGTGAGTCGTCCTTCGACCACCGTTGCGTAACCTTCGAGCACCCAGCGCGGCGCATGCAGCGTGATCGGATTGAGCGGCAGCACCGACTTTTCGATGATGCGTTCGAAGCCATTGCGCGACGGCCGCAGCATGTGCACGACGTGCGCGACTTCGTGCACGGCGAGCAAATCGATCCAGGTGCCGTACGCGCCGAGTTGTTCGTCCGGGTTTGGCGGCTCAGTCCAGAAGATGATGCGCGGCGTGTCGAGGAACGGCCACGCGCTGCCATTCGGCTCGGCCACCGGATTCATCACCAGCACGTCGATGCGCTGCGCAGGCGTGAATCCGACTTCCTTCGACACCGCGGCGTGAATCGGCTCGAGTCGCTCTGCGGCGCGCATTGCCCACGCTTCGAACTCGGCCGGATAGTGCACGCGGAAGTGACGCGTTTCGATCGTGCGCCACGCGTCGGATGGCACTTGCGCGCGCAGGGTGAGAGTCGGAGCGAGCAGCAGCGCGATGCCGAGGAAAAGACGGTTCATGCGGCGTGTTAGTGTACGGGCCATGCTGCGATTCGCGATCCTCACTGCAACAATCGTGTTCGGCCTCGAGGCGTTCGCTCAGACGAAGAGCAAAGTGATGCTCGTCGTGCACGGCGGCGCCGGCACCATCACGCGCAAGAGCATGACGCCGGAGATGGAGAAGCAATACCGCGAAGGTCTCGAGCAGGCGCTGCGCACCGGACACGGCGTGCTCGCCAAAGGCGGCACGAGCGTCGACGCCGTCGAGGCGACCATCCGCGTGCTCGAAGACAACCCGCTCTTCAACGCGGGCAAAGGCGCGGTCTTCACGCACGAAGGAAAGAACGAGCTCGACGCGGCGATCATGGACGGCCGGAACAAGAAGGCCGGATCGGTCGCGGGCGTGACGATCATTCGCAATCCGATCAGCGCGGCGCGCGCAGTGATGGACAAGTCGCCGCACGTGATGATGGTCGGCAAAGGCGCGGAGTTGTTCGCGACGAAGATGGGACTCGAGATCGTCGACCCGTCGTACTTCTGGACCGAGCGCCGCTGGAAGTCGCTGCAGGACGCGTTGCAGAAGGAAGCGAAGCCGCAGGCCGATCTCGTCGTGCCGGGCGATCCGAAAAAGTTCGGCACGGTCGGCTGTGTTGCGCTCGATCAATCGGGCAACCTCGCCGCGGGCACATCAACCGGCGGCATGACCGACAAGCAGTACGGACGTGTCGGCGACGCGCCAATCATCGGCGCGGGTACGTACGCGGAGAACGAGTCGTGCGCGGTCTCCGCGACGGGTCACGGCGAGTTCTTCATTCGCTGGACGGTCGCACACGACATCGCCGCACTCGTGAAATACAAAGGCATGACCGTGCAGCAGGCCGGCGACGAAGTGATTCACAAGAAGCTCGAGCCGGTGAAGGGCGAAGGCGGCGTGATCATCCTCGACGCGAAAGGCAACTTCGCGATGCCGTTCAACAGCGAAGGGATGTATCGCGGCTGGATCGGCGCGGACGGCGAGCCGCACGTGCTGATCTACAAAGACTGAGGAGCATCGTGAATAGAGACGCGCTCATCGCCGCGCTGGAGAAACAGGAACGCGACAGCGTCGCGTACTGGGACGCGTTCGACGTCGACGCGTTCTTCGCGAACATCGGCGAGTCGTGGTCGCCGTCGGACACGGTGCGGCATCTCATCAAGTCGGTGCGGCCAGTCGGCAAGGCGCTGACGATTCCGAAGATTCTGTTGTGGGCGAAGTTCGGGACGTCGCGACGTCCCGCGGAGTCCTACGACGCGCTGGTGACGCGCTATCGCGGCTTGCTCGCGGATGGCGGCAAGGCCGGCGCGTTCGCGCCATCGTCGCGCGAAGAAGCGGATCGCAACGCGTGGCGCGCGTCGATCATGCGCGAGTTCGCGACGGTGAATCGCGACTTGCGCGCCGCGATCGCGAAGTGGTCCGACGCGAAGCTCGATCGGTATCAACTTCCGCATCCGCTGCTCGGCAAGCTCTCCGTTCGCGAGATGCTGTACTTCACGCTGTACCACTTGCGACATCACATCGAAGTCGTCGAGCGGAATCGGCGAGAGCTCACTGGCACTGCGACCGCCTCGGCGCCCCCAGCGGGTTGAAGTCGAAGAGGTTGTGCGGCTCGAGGCTCACGCCCTGCCAGTGCACGTTCGTAATGCCGGTCATGAGTGACGGCACATCGCCCGGCGCGTGATCTTCATCGTGCGGCTCGTGATGCGCCGACGAGCGATGCCACAGCACCACATCGGTGTTCTCCACCGACTCGTTGTCGGCGATGCCCGTGCCGGGCATGCCGTCGCCGAGGAGATATTGATCGGGCTGGAGATAGCGGACGTTGTCGGTATCGAAGAACGCGTCGCGCTCGGATTGCTTGTAGCGCGTCACGGCGAAGTCGTACTGCGTGAACTTTTCTTTGCGCGTGCCGCCGCGTGACTCGCCGAAGTGACGCGCGAGATTGCTCGACTCGACGCTGAGGACGTATCCAATCTCGTTGCCATGCGCATTCAGCGTCTTGTCGACGACGCCGATCGTTTGAAACATGCGCGGCTCGCGCGCCACCGCTCCTTCGCGACCCTCGTTGAATGGCTCTTCGCGATCGATGGAAATCTGCGACGCACTCGTCGCCTCGATGTGCGACATCTCCATGGCCGTGTCGCCATCCGAGCCGTTGAGATCGACGTCGATGCGCCACAGCACGTTGTGCATGTGCGCGTCGGTGGTGCTGCGAGGCTCGGCGTATGGATTGTTGAAACCGGTGGAGCCGAGGCGGAATCCGATGCTGCCGTCGTCGCGCAGGCGGTATTCGATGATGTAGTCGTAGTTCTGGACGTCCTGCACGGCCCAGAGCACGAGCTCCTGTCCGCGGCGGCTGATGCTCTTCCCTTCCTTGCACAGCCACGCGATCCCGCGATCGTTCGTCTCCGCGACGACTTGCGGAATCTCTTCGCCTGACAACGTCAGCACGCTGCCTGTCGGACCCGCGTCGGCCGTCGTCACTTCACGCATCGACTCCGCGGACGTCGACTCGTTGTCGTAGAGGCGGAACGGCAGCTCGTGATACGGCACGAAGATCTCGGCGACGCTCGCCTCGCGCAGCACGCGAAGCCACTCGCCCGTCGGCGTGCGTCGCAGATCGGTGGGACCGAGGACGAGACCGCGGCGGCCCTGATTCGAAATGCACGTGCGCCACGCGGTCTCCGCGTTCGTGATCTCGATGCAGCTATGCGGTTCGTTCGTGTTGCAGATGTTCGTTCCGCACGCGGTGATCGCCTGCGGTTGCGGCGTCGGAGTTTTTCGCACTGCGCGACGGCGGGCCGCCTCCGCGGGTTGGGCGCCAGCGACGAAAGCGGCGAGGAGAAGGAGCACGAGCAGCTTGACGTTTCGCATGTGCACTCTCGATGAACATCGAGAGTATGCGCTTACTGCGACGCGGCCATCGTCTGTTGGAACGTCAGCGCAATGAACTCGGCGGGATGCACCAGCGCGACCAGCACCTGCACGATCATGTAGCCATCGAGCACGTCCTGCGCCGTCATCGTCGTGCCGACGCCGCACGCGACGGTGAACGCGTCCGACGCCTTGTCGCCAAGCAGCCCGCCGCCCTGCCAGATCTGCGTGAGAAAGCTCGAGACTGCCGCGGTGACCGTCGCCCACGTGACGCTCGCATTCGGCGCGAACATGTAGGTCTCGAGCGTGTTCTTGATCGACTGCTCGATGTAGATGATCGTGCGACGCACCTGGATGTAGCGATAGTCGTTGCTGTTGCCGTCGAGCGTGCGCGCGCCCCACACCACGGACGACTCGGGCGCAAACGTGCGCAGGGCATTGACGGCTTTGCCGTCCAATGGCACGGTCAGGCTGGCCTGCTCGTCGTCGGTCAGCGCGTACGTGAGTTTCGAGATGCCCGCCACCTCGACATTCGCGGGCGCGTTCCACACGCCGTTCGCATCCGTCGTCGTGTAGACGCCGGCCATCGCGCCGGACGGCGGCAACGTGGTGGTCCCGTCGGTCGCGACGAGGAACGGGAAGTACGCCGCGCCGTACGACAGGAACTCCTCTCCGACGCTCGTGCGGAACGCCGTAATGACATCCGTGAGCGTGTCCTTCGTCGCGGTCGCGCCGCCGTAGACATCGAGAATCGCGAAGCGATCGCCGAGCGTGCCGGCTTGTTGGAGCATTGCCTGCGCGACGGTGCCGAAGTCGGCGATCGATGGAAGAAGCACGGCGTCGGGAATCACGAGCAGCGTGACGTCGCGTCGCTCGGCGACTGCGTTCAACGCAGCGACCAGCGCGCTCGCGGTGATCGCCCCGGTGCCCGCAGACGCGACGTAGCAGGATGCGCCGCCGTTTTCGTAGAAGAGCGCGATGCTGTCGTGCAGGTTGCCGGGCGACGTCGTGCCGAAGATCTGTTCGTACGTCGCGAGCGAGTCGATGGCGACGGGCTGCGCGTCACTCGGCGCGTTCGCGGTGGCCCCGATGAACGCGGGCACCGAAGTCGGGACACCTGCGGAAGGAAGGACGGCCGCACCGAATGACATGAGGAAGCATGGTGCCAGAAGCGGACCCGGCTGTGATGGAGATTGTGTTCTTGACCTTAAACGAACGTTCGTGCTATTTAATAGTGCCAACAGGAGGCATCCGATGAACGACTTTCTCAACCCCAAGTTCGTCTTCTTCTCCCCCGTTCAGGAAATCCAACCGGTCGAAGAGCACGTGGATCATGCGATCATCGCGCTCGACGGTCGCGCTCCGATCGGCGGAGCCTGGTCGGTTGAACAGCTCAATCCCGTGATCGCCTCGCCGGCGATTCGCGTCGAGCTCTGGGTGAACGACATCGATGATTCGACCTGCACCTACGGCTTCCTCGCCTGCAGCGAAGACGGGCGCGTGCCTTACGCGCGTGGCGAGCGCAGCGTGGTCTGTGTCGATCCGGCGTCGGGCGTCCCGTCGAAATGGACCCGCGACTTCCGCGATGCGCATGCGGAATTGCGCAAAGATCTGCCGGCATACGCATGAAGGGTGAACGCACGCGACAGAGCATCCTCGAGCGCGCCGTGGACGTCGCGTCGCTCGAGGGTCTCGAAGGCCTGACGATCGGCCGCCTCGCCGAAGAGCTGAAGATGTCCAAAAGCGGACTATTCGCGCACTTCGGCTCGAAGGAAGAGTTGCAGATCGCGACGGTGCAGGCCGCGTCGCAGCGTTACATCACCGAGATCTTCTCCCCCGCGCTGCAGATCCCGCGCGGCTATCCGCGTCTGATGGCGATCTGCGAATCGTGGTTGTCGTACGTGCGGCGCGGCGTGTTTCCCGGCGGCTGTTTCTTCGCCGCGGCTTCGTTCGAATTCGACAGCCGTCCCGGCCAGGTGCGCGATCTCGTGCGCAAGCTGATGGACGACTGGATCGGCGCGCTCGAACGCGCGATCCGGATGGCGCGCGACGAAGGACACATCGATCCGAACGTCGACACGTCGCAGCTCGCGTTCGAGCTCAACGCGCTGTTCTTCGGCGCGAACTTTTCGTTCTATCTGCGCGGCGACGAGCAGGCGCTCGAACGCGCGGACCGTGCGATCCGCGCGCGCCTCGAAGCGCTGCGCATCCCCGTCGCCGTCGCCTCTTAGTTACTCAACTCCGACGTTCCCTGCGCGACGAAATCGAAGTTGTACGCGAAGCTCGCGTACGTCGCCGCGCGAATCGTGCGACCGGCGAGATTGCGCGGGATGCGCGCCGTGAAGTTGCCATCGGTGAAGAAGCCATCGACGCGCATCACGAGCTCGCCATCCGCGTAGAGATACACACGCTCGGTGATGACGACGCTCGACGGACGCGGCGCGAGTCGTCCCGTGATGACGGTCTCCCCACCTTCGATCCGCACCGACGTGACCTCAGGCGCACCGACGACGCCACCTTGCGACGGCAATCCCGGCTTCATGTCGCGCGTCGGACCATCGAGTGCGACGTCGATCGGCAAGCCACCGTTCGCACCGAACGAGTTCGCTCCGAAATCACCATTCGCCGCGAGCGACAATCCGATGCCTGCATGCGCGTTGTTCGCAATGCGATTGCCCGTGACCTCCGCCCAGCCGTATCCGGCATCGCTCTTGTGAAAGAACAACCCACTCGCGCCGTTGCCGACCGGCGTCACTCCATCCGCGCCGATACCGATCAGGCAGTTGGTCACGCGCAGTCGCGAGTTGCCGTCATGCACGAAAAAGCCGCCCGCGCGCGCGTTGCCGCTCAACACGCACTCGTCGATCTGCACGACCGCGTTCTCCGCCTGAATCCCGCGCAGTCCATTGGGCGCCGCACGCACGCCCGTCGGATCGACGCCGATCCACGCGCGATTCACTTCGAGCCAGCCGTCGTCACGCGCCTCGATGCCGTTGCCCGGAAAGTTGCCGATCGCGATTTCATCGACGCGCACGCGCGCCGAACCGGTGAGCAAGCCATGACCTTCGCCCGCAAACGAGCCGTCGAGAAAAATCTCCGGACCGCCGGACGGATTCGTATCGAACGTGAAGCGCGACTGCGTGCGCCCGTCGATGAAGACGTCGCTCGCGGTGATGGCCGGCAGCGGCGACATCGGACGAATCGTGAAGAAGCCTTCCGCCGGCACCGGAGCGCTGATGTGAAACACAGGAGCACACGGCTCGCCTGACGGGCAGGTGCGATTGATGTCGAGCAGCACCTGACGCAGCGAGCCGTCGCCGGAGTCGTTCGTGTTCGTGACGAGGTACTCGTGCGCGAGGATCGCGTCGCGGTGAATGCTGATGCCTTCGAACGGACTGCTCACGTTCGCCTCGAAGTGTCCGAACCGCCGGTTGGCCTGCACGACGAACACGATCGCCGCCGGCGCTCTCGGGCTCACGTCGAACGTGCAGTCGGCGCGATCGCGAAACGTGATCGTGCATCCCGGCGACGCGCTGACGATCTGCAGGCCGGCGGACGAGAAGCTGAACGCGGTCGTGGTCGGAACGATCGACGAGGCGAAGACGCGCCACGTGAGGCGATCCTGCGCATCCAGTTGGAGAGGGGTTTCGACGCGGAGTGTGACGTCACCGAAGAGCGGAACTGCCGAGAGAAGGAACGCCACCACCAGGGCACGGGTCATGACCCCATGGTACGGATCTCCCGGACGTTCCGTTCGTTCACCGGCCAACGCTGCATTCGCCACGGAACGTTCACCTGTCCGTAACCGCCGTTCGGGCCATTCACTCGTTCAATCACAGAAACCGAAAGCAGGAGGACTTTGCTCATGGCCGAAGACTCAGGCCTCACCCGACGTACCGTGATCGGCGCGGGCGCCGCGGCATTGGCGACCATCGCCGTTTCCGATCTCTTCCACGTATCGACCGCGCTGGCGGAGACGGGACCGACGACGGGCGTCGGCTACTTTGCGCGCTTCGGCGTGACGGAGAAGCTGCTGCGCGACACGCTGTCGTCCGCGCTGTCGAAAGGCGGCGACTACGCCGACGTGTACTTCCAGCATCGCGTCACGAATTCGCTCGCCCTCGAAGACGGCTCCGTGAACCGCGCCTTCGCCAACGTCGGCCTCGGCGTCGGCGTCCGTGTTCTCAAAGGCGATCAGACCGGCTACGGCTTCACCGAGGACATCACGCCGGAGGGTTTGAAGCGCGCGGCGCTCACTGCCGCGGCGATCGCCGAAGGTCCGGCGAAGAACGGTCCGACTGCGTTCAAGGTCATGGAAGGAAAGCCGAACCGCTATCCGATCAAGACCAAATGGGAAGACGTCCGCCCGCAGCAGAAGCTCGGCATTCTCAACGGCCTGAACGAGAAGACATTCAAGGCCGACGAGCGCGTGAAGAAAGTCACGATGAACTTCATGGATCAGGGCAGCGTGATCCTGATCGCCGACTCGACGGGCCGCATCGTCGAAGACGCGCAGCCGATGACGACCCTCGCGTTGTCGGTCGTCGCGGAACAGAACGGCCGTCGCGAGAACAACTCCATCAATCGCGCCGCACGCGGCGACATCAGCTACTACAACCAGGACCGTCTCGACAAAATGGTCTCGACCGTCATCGACAAGACGATGGTCCTCTTCGATGCCGTGCAGCCGCCGGCCGGTGAGATGCCGGTGGTCATGGCCGCGGGCGCCGCGGGCATCCTCCTGCACGAGGCGATCGGTCACGGCATGGAAGCGGACTTCAATCGCAAGAACGTCTCGATCTATTCGGACAAGATCGGCAAGCCGGTCGCGAACAAGTTCGTCTCGATCGTCGACGAGGGAACGCAGGACAACGCGCGCGGCGCGATCAACGTCGACGACGAAGGCAACGCCGTCGGTCGCACGATGCTCGTCGAGAACGGCACGCTGACGAGCTACCTGCACGACTCGATCTCCGCGAAGCACTACGGCGTCAAGCCGACCGGCAACGGTCGCCGCCAGGGCTACGAGTTCGCGCCGATGCCGCGCATGCGCTCGACGTACATGCTCCCCGGCCCGCACAAGCACGACGAGATCGTGGCGTCGGTGAAGAAGGGCATCTACTGCGATCTCTTCTCGAACGGCCAGGTCAACATCGGCGCAGGCGATTTCACGTTCTACGTGAAGAACGGCTACCTCATCGAAGACGGCAAGATCACCAAGCCGATCAAGGACGTGAACATCATCGGCAACGGTCCGAAGGTGCTCGAGCAGATCGACATGGTCGCGGATGATCTGAAGATCGACGAAGGCGGCTGGACGTGCGGCAAGGACGGCCAGATGGTGCCGGTGTCGCAGGGTCTGCCGACGGTGCGCGTCTCGTCGATCACGGTCGGCGGCCGCGCGGAGAAGAAGGGATAAGCCATGGCGAAAACAACCGATCAGGACATGCTCGCCATCGCCCAGTCCACGATCGCGATGGCGAAGAGCGCCGGCGCGAACAACGCTGCGGCGCGCGCGTATCGCGTGCGCGACGTCTCGCTCGATTATCGCGACGGCAAGGTCGAGAAGATCAGCGAGTCGACGACGCGCGGCGTGAACATTCAGCTTTACGTCGACGGCCGCTTCTCGAGCGTGTCGACGAGCGATCTGCGCCCCGAGGCGCTGAAGACGTTCATTGGAGACTCGGTGGCGCTCGCGAAGACGATCGCCGCGGACCCGTTCCGCGCGCTGCCGGACGCAGAACTGTACAAAGGTCAGGCAGCGACGGACCTGCAACTCGAAGATCCCAAGTACGCGGCAGTCACGGCCGACGAAGGCCGCAAGGTCGCGAAGGTGATGCACGACGCGGCGCGCGGCATCAAAGGAAGCGACGCGATTCTCAGCGTCACGACGTCGTTCTCATCGAACCTCGTCGAGAACTGGATGGTCACGTCGAACGGGTTCTCGGGCTCGAATCGCGGCACGTCATTCTTCCTCTCCGCTGGTGTGAGCGCGAAGGACGGCGACGGTCGCCGCCCCGAGGAGTACGACTACGCGGGATCGCGCTTCTGGGCCTCGGTGCCAAATGCCGCCGCCATCGGCGCGAGCGCCGCGCAACGCACGCTCAATCGTCTCGGCTCGAAAAAAGGCGCGACCGATGAGATGACGGTGATGATCGACAACCGCGCGGGCGGACGTCTCGTCGGCATGCTCGGTCAGGCGCTGAACGGCGCGAGCCTGCAGCAGAAGCGCTCGTTCCTCGAAGGAAAGCTCGGCCAGCAGATTCTCAGCCCGCTGGTGTCGATCACCGACGATCCGCTCATCGCGAAAGGCTTCGGCTCGCGCAAGTTCGACCAGGAAGGAATCGCCGCGAAGCCCCGCGTGATGATCGAGAACGGCGTGCTCAAGTCGTACTACATCGACACGTACTACGGCCGCAAACTGAAGATGGACCCGACCACCGGCGGCACGTCGAACCTGACCTGGAAGCTCGGCGACAAATCGCAGGCCGCGCTGCTCAAGGACATCAAGAACGGCCTGCTCATCACGAGCTTCATCGGCGGTAACTCGAACAGCGGCACCGGCGACTTCTCCGTCGGCGTCGTCGGCTTCATGGTCCGCAACGGCGCGATCGCCGAGCCGGTCGCGGAGATGAACCTCTCGGGCAATCATCTCGAGTTCTGGAAGAAGCTCGTCGCGGTCGGCAACGATCCATTCGCCTACTCGCCGATGCGCACACCGACGCTCGTGTTCGACGCGGTGTCGGTCGCGGGGACCTAGCCTTCATCTTCACGGGGCGGCCGCAATGGCCGCCCTTCTTCCCCTCAACGCAGTTTCGCCGATCGTCACACCGGCGCTTTTTCCCAAGCGGTACATTGGTCTCGTATGAGCGCGAGGCCTCCGATCGACGCCATCCGTATCGCAGCCCCTTGCCCGGCGACATGGGAACGCATGTCCGGAAACGAGCGCGTTCGCCACTGCACGCTTTGTGAGCTCAACGTCTACAACTTCGCCGAGCTGACGCGCGCGGAGATCAGCGATCTTCTTCAGCGCACGGAAGGCCGCGTTTGCGCGCGTTTGTTTCGCCGTCCCGACGGAACCCTGCTGACGCGAGACTGTCCATCCGGGCTGCAACGTGTCCGCGCCCGCGTCTCGCGATGGAAGAGCGCGTTGATTGCGGCCGTGTTCAGTGCCTGGGGGGTTGTGACCGGATGCGCGACCACGGCGAAGCCGCTCGCCTCGACGCGATCGTCGCCAACAACCGAAGCGCCGGCGGTTGTGATGCAGGAGTCCGTTCTCGAAGGAGTCGTCGTCGACGAGACAGGAGCGTGCTTGCCCGATGCATGGATTCTCCTGCGCGACAAAGGAACGGGATACGAGCAGACCTTGCGGACGGATGGCAAGGGTTGGTTTGCGCTGCCGCTCCTCGGCAACCCGGAATACAGCATCGAGGTGATCGGCAGTTCGAGTGCCGCGAGCGTGCGCGATCTTCGGATCACGCAACGTGAACAACTGAGCAGCAGTGCCAGCAGTCTGATCTCCGGAGCCACGGTCGGCATCGTCGTCTCAGGCGAGCTCGGGATGGAGCCGGGATTCGCGACGTCGACCCGATTCACGAAAACCCTGATGGACAAGCTCCCCTTGTTCTAAGTGAAACCGTTGCGCTACACCGTTTCACAGCGCTCGACGCGCACGTCCCCGAACTGCGAGGCCGCGCGGTCACGCGACATGACATCACGAAACGCGCCGACGATCGTCGAGCCCGAGCCGCTCATCCCTGCCCACGTCGCGCCGACATCCAACAGGCGTTGTTTGTAGTCGCGCAGTCGCGGGAGCATCGTGAACACCGGCTCTTCGAAATCGTTCGTGAAGTGCGCGAAGTCGCGATACGCGTCGATGCCCAGCGGCTCGGAGTAGCGCGTGATGCGTGCGAACGCGTCCTTCGTCAGCACGCGTTCTTCGGGAAGCACGAGCAGGAGCGGGATGCCGCGCATCGATTGCATGGGAGTCAATACTTCGCCGCGGCCGGTCGCGTAGGCGGTTCCGCCGAAGAGGAAGAACGGGACATCGGAGCCGAGGCGCAACGCGATTTCCGCGAGGTCGTCGCGAGCTGCACCGAGCGCGCGTAGCGTCGTCGCCGCGTTGGAGGATCCACCGCCGAGGCCGCCGCCTGCGGGGATGCGTTTGCGCAAGTCGATCGCAACCGGCGATGCGTTCACGGCGTGCGCGGCGCGCAGCACGAGATTCGAATCGTCGACGGGGATCGTTGGATCGTCGCACGTGAGCGACATGCGATCCGCGGGCGTGAACGTGAGGTCGTCGTGGAGCGAGATGGTTTGGAAGACGGTCTCGAGATCGTGGAAGCCATCGGGACGTTTGCCGGTGATGCGCAGCGCCCAGTTGATCTTCGCGTAGCTCTTCATCGCTCCGAAACGACCTCGAGGTGCTCGATCTCGATGCGGTCTTCGCCGCGCGTGATGAGCACCGACTTCGCGGGAAACGACGGCGGCTCGAAGCGCACCACGATTTGTCCCGCCGTCGCCGACGAGATGCCGCCCGGCGCGATCTCAACCCACACGTCGTCGCGCGGCGGGATGCCGAGGAGCAGCATGCCCGTCTCCGCGGGCGTGAGTCCGGTCGCGCGCAGGAACGCGAACGACGCGGGCGCGACTTCGGGATCGGTGGTGATCGCGTTGCCGTTCGCGCGCATCGTCATCGCCGTCGTGCCGACCGGCGTGTACGCGATGAGCTCCATGCGTTGCGCGTCATGCACGACGAGTTGCGCGCGGAACGACTGCGTCTTGCCGTTCGTCGTCGCGCGCACTTTCATGAGGCTGCGCACGCCGCGAAAGTTCGCGCGACGCTCGCGCAACTGCGCGGTCGTCTCCGCGATCGTCGACGACGTCAGCGGCGCGATCGGTTGTCCGACCGGCCGCGTCGACGCACAGGAAACGAACAGCGCAGTGGCAAACAGCGCCAACCACTTCATCGCTGGCTCGTCTGCCCGCTCCGCTCGATCTCCGCGATCTTGGAGCGGAGTTTCTCGAGCTCCTTCTCTTCGGGATCGAGGCTCACCGCGGTCTTGTAGACCTGCAGCGCGCGCTGCATGTCGCCGCGTTTCGCAAGGACGTCGCCGAGGTGCTCGTGCACCGTGGCGTCGCGCGGCATGAGGCGGACGGCGTCGGTCAGATACTTCTCCGCGAGCTCGAGATTGCCGAGGCGGAAGTAGACCCAGCCGAGCGAATCGACGTAGGCGCCGTTCTGTGGCTCCTGGCCGACTGCGCGCGTGAGCATCTCCTGCGCCTTGTCGAGATTGATGTTGTGCTCGGCCCACATGTAGCCGAGGTAGTTGAGCGTCGGTGCGTGCTCCGGATCTTTCTCGAGCACGGAGAGGAACGACTGCTCCGCGAGCTTGACGTTGTCCGAGCGCTCGTAGATCGAGCCGAGCTGGAAGCGCAGGTCGAGGTCATCGGGCTTCGCCGCGACCGCCGCCTTCATCAGATTCACCGCCGCCGGCAAATCCTTCACCTGCGCATACGCCTCGGCCGCCGCAATCGCGTTGCGCGTGCCGACTTTCGCCTGCGCGTTCGCAGTCTCCGTCGCCTTCGCCTTGTCGCCGCTGCGCAGCAGCGCTTCGATGTAGCGCGCGTTGAGGAACGGATCGTTCGCGAACTGCTTCACGAGCGGCTCGAGCAACGCGACGGTTTCGGCGTGCTTGTCCTGCTTGCGCAGCGACTCGAGCGCGATGTTGATCGCCTGCGCGTTCGGCTTGTCGCGGAACACGACGATCGATTTCGCCATCTCCGCGGCCGCCGCGTAGTTGCCCTTCTGCAGATCGATGTACGCGAGTTGCGTGCGTGCGAGCGCGGAAAGGTTCTCCGGCACGTCGCTCATCGTCAGCAAATGATTGAACTGCTTCGACGCCTCGTCCCACTTCTTCTGACCGGCGAGGCTGAGTGCGTAGCTCGCGACGAAGTCGGCGTCTTTCGAATCGGCCGCGATGAGTTGCTTGAAGACTTTCTCCGCCTCGGCGTACTCCTCGAGGTCATTGAGCGACTCGGCGTAATAGAAGAGCGTGCGCGTGTCTTTCGGATCGACCGCGACGAGTGCCTTGAAGCGATCGCGTGCGGCGCGCGCGTTGCCGCCGCGCAGGTAGAAGTACGCCTGCTGCCGCTGCAACTCGACGTTCAGCGGATCTTCTTCAACCAGCGGCTGCAGCATCTCCGCGGCCTTCTGCCATTCGTTGGACTGCTGGTAGATGTCGAGGAGCTGCATGATCGCCGGCGTGAAGTTCGGATCGATCTGCACGGCACGCTCGAGATACTGGCGCGACTCGCTGCCGCGTCCGAGCTTCGTGAGCACGCTGGCGTAGCTGAAATTCAATGAGCGCTGATCGGGTGCGCGCTCGACCATCTGCGCGAGGATGCGCTCGGCGTCGTTGAGACGCCCGAGGGATGTGAGGAGCTGCGAGACGGCGATGCCGGTCGAGAGATCGTCGGGATAGGCCTTGAACGCGGCCTCGAGATACTTCAACGCCTCTTCGACTGCGGTGCGGCTGTTGCCGGCTTTGTCGAGAAGCAAACGGCCGAGGACGCGATTGGCGTCGTAGAAGTCGGGGTTCTTCGCGACGACGGCGCGCAATTCGGACTCGGCCTTTTCGACGCGTCCCGCTTCGAGGAGCAGCATCGCGTGCTCGTACTGCAGAACCGGGTTCGCAGCGTCCTTCGCGAGGACCTTGTCGAGATGATCGAGCGCCTCGTCGTAACGGCCTTCATTGGCCAGGAGTTTCGAAAGGATGAACTCGTACGGCTCGCTCGAAGCGGCCTGCGAGTCGGCAGTGGCGGATTGCGCACCTGCGACCGCGGTGAACGAGAAGACCGCCAGCAGGACCAGCCCGAACTTCTTCATTTTTTTCATCGTAGCACTCGAAACGTTGTCAACAGCGAGCGCGCGAACGCGCATTCTGGGTTCTGAGCCCAATCTGTGCCAGTTGGTTGGCAGTTGGCAGTTGGCGGTTGGCGGTTAGAAAACCGAGCGTCAGGTCTGACTGACTCGCGGCCACGACAAACCGCCAACCGCCAACTGTCAACCGCCAACTGTTTAAGACGCAACTACCCATTTTCGGTATCGCTCGCGACTCGCTGGTCGCGATTGTGCTAAAAGCGAGTGGGGAAACGTCGCAGGCGGCGATGGTTCCCAACACAATCGAGTCGAGCGCGCGTGAGTCTGGAGCGGATCGAGATCACACCCTTTGCGGTGATTGCCGGAGACATCCTGCAGAGCCGGAAAACCGGCTATCTGACGATTCTCAAGCCGCCCCTGCGACAGGTGTTGTACTGGTCGCAGGGCGAGCTGGTCATGGCCGCCTCCGCGACTCCGCAGGATTCACTCGCGGAGTTCCTCGTGCGTCGCGGTGCGATGCACGCCGATAAGGCCGTGCAGCTCTTCGGCGACGATCCCAACGACGCGGTCGCGCGATTGCACGAGGCCGGCTTGCTCGATCTCTCGACGCGGCAGATGCTGCTGCGCGAATGGCTGAGCGGCCAGTTCGTTCCGCTGTTCTCACTCGATGAGGGCACGGCCGCGTTCACCGACGACGAACCGCTGCCTCCCGAGAAGCGCGTGTTCCTGCAGTCGACGCCGTCGCTGATGGTCGAAGGGATTCGCGCCATCACCAACGGTCTCGTCCTCCGCCGTTCCCTCGGCGATCTCAAACGCCGCATTCAACTCGCGCGCGACAGTCGCATCACGATCGAGTCACTCCCCTTCACGGAAACAGAGCGATCGATTGCAACCGCGCTCACTGAGCCGCTGTCGATCGAAGTGTTCCTGAAGCGCTTCGCCTCGCAATCCGTGACCGCCGCGAAAGTCGCGATCGCGATGCTCACCCTCGGCCTCTACACGATTTACGAAGAACGCACGAACGTCCCCGCCGTCGACCTCGCCGACATGCAACGCGATCTCGAATTGCTCGCGGCGATCGGCTCGACGGATCAGCGCTCGCTGCGCATGGTCGCGTATTCGCGACAACTCCCGTCGCTCGATCACTACCAGGTGCTCGAAGTCGCGCGCGCGGCGACTCGCGGGCAGATCGTCAACTCCGCGGAGATCATGCACAAGCGCTACGATCCGACGACGTTCCCACCAGTCGTGCGCGACGCACTGACTGCGATCAATCGGCGCATCGATGAAGCCGCCGAGACGTTGCGCGATCCCGTGCGTCGCGCGTCGTACGACAAGCTCATTCAATCGCGCGGCGGCGAAGGTTCATCGTCGATTCAACAGCGGCTCACGCAACGCAGCATCGCGGAGCAGAACTACACGCGCGCGAAGGAACTGACGTCGCAAGGCGACTACTACGGCGCGATCGTTCTGTTGAAGCAAGCCGTCCAATTCGTCCCGGACCATGCCGATGCCTGGGCGCTCCTCGGCGCGTGTCAGGAGCGCAATCCGAAATGGCGTCGCGAAGCCGCGGAGAGTTTTCAGCGCGCGCTGTCAATCGATCCGAACAACGTCGAAGCGATGATCTCCCTCGGCGACTTGTACAAGAGCGAAGGGATGATCAGCCGCGCGCAGACCTGCTACGAAGACGTGCTCAAGATCGCGCCGGAAAATCAGCAGGCGGCGTCGCGACTGACGGGATTGAAGAAGCATTGAGATCCCGCGCCGGAGCGCGGGATCCCGAGTGCTACATCAATTCGCGCATGATCTTGTCGAGCGCTTCCTTCGGCGGCCGCGTGACTTCGAGCGGCAGCGTGGCCAACGGACGATCGACGAGATTCAGCAATTCGGTGAAGCTCTTCTTTTCCGGACGCAGATGGACGATGCCCGTGAGCATCTGACCGTCGCGTGTCGCGCGATGCAAACGCTGCAGCGCCTGCAGGTCGTCGCTCGGGTCGTAGTCCTCTTCGAGCTTGCGCAACACGATGTGCGAGCCGTCGTGCAGTTCGACGGAGCGCGTCGTGCCGGCTTCCATCTCGATCTCGATCTGCTCGTACTCGGGAACGAAGCCGATCTGGTGCAGCAGCTCCTGATGTTCCTTCGCGTACTTGAAGCCCTTCGTCGAGCCTTCGTGATTGTTGAACGTCACGCAGGGCGAGATCACGTCGATGACCGCGGTGCCGTCGTGCGCGATCGCGGCTTTGAGGATGTTGATCATCTGCTTCGGATCGCCCGCGAATCCGCGCGCGACAAAGCCGCATCCGAGCTCCACGGCCAACGCGCAGAGGTCCATCGGCGGA
>DASVNL010000273.1:0-2068 GCA_036383875.1 Thermoanaerobaculia bacterium | reverse complement strand
TGTGACGGTGCACTCACCATTCTCAAACGTTTCCCGTGTCATCCTTCCCTCAACGACCCCGCATCCCGTCCCCCATCGCTGGTCCCCCACAAACCAGGAGGTACTGCTTGGCCCGTCGCGCACTCTGGTCGCTGTTCGCCTTTTTCCTGTTCCTCGGTGGAACGCTCTCCGCGCAACCGCTTCTCAAATCCGCCATCCAGGTGGATCCGGGGAACACGAAACAGACCGGCGCGACGTTCGCGTACCGCCTGACTTACAACTGCAGCAGCACGTCCGGCCCGTGCCTCAATGCGCAGGTCGTCGATCTGCTGCCGATCGAGTTGGCGTACATCTCGACCGTGCCGGCCAGTCCGACGGGCGACGTCGCGGCGATCAACGTCACGCCGAACTTCGGCGGCTCAGGCCGCACGCGCGTGCAGTTCGTGATGATCACGCCGTTGCCCGCGGGCAACAGCGGCGATCTTCTGATCAACGTGCGCTTCCCGAACGGCTCGACGCCGGACGGGACGATCGCGACCAACACCGCCGACGGCATCAACCTCGACACCGTGCCCGGCACCTTCACGACGCCGCCGGTGCAAGTCACCGCCGTCGCGACTCCGCAGGCCACGCTCGCGAAATCCGTGACGACGTCGCCCGCGAATCTCGACCTGCCCGAGACCTACCGATTGCGCATCAGCGTGCCGAACGCGAACGGCGCGCTGCAGTTGACGAGCATCGGACCAGTGGTCGACACGCTGCATCCCGGCACCGTGTTCAATGGCGCGACCCCGGCGGCCGACTGCCAGCCCGGCTGCGTCGGAACGACGCCCGCGACCGTCACGTGGACGTCGCCGTGTACGACGCCGCTCAATCCCGGCAGCAACTGCGACATCCTCGTCAACGTCACATTCCCGTCCGGAACGTTCCCGTCCGGCACCAACGTGACGAACAACTTCACCGCGGACGTCACGCCGCTCGGCGAGCCGCCGCAAACCCTCGGCCCCGTCGGCGTCACGCATCCCGTCACGACCTTCGTGCCGAGTCCGGGCGCGGGCTTCTCGAAGAACATGGCCGGCGGCACGCCGAACCCGCCGACGCTCAATCAGACCTTCAGCTACGACCTCAACATCAACAACAGCGGCAACGTGCCGATCGACAACATGGTCGTCACCGACACGCTGCCGATCGAGTTGCAGGTCGCGAGCGTGACGACCGGCGCGTACACCAACCTCACCGACTTCGCAGGTGGTGTCGGCGTGCGCGTGAGCTACGAGAAAAACACCGCGCTCGGCGTGTTCACGTTGTGGGGCAGCTCGCCCAACACAACCACCAGCACGACGCTCACCGCGCCGCCGCCGGGACTCGGCGCGGGCGAGTACATCACGCGCGTGCGCTGGGAGTTCGGACAGGCCGCGGTCGGCATGACCAGCAGCACGCGTCCGATCATCACCGGCACGATCATCAATCCCGATCACGCCGGCGGCCCTGTCGCGATCGGCGACTCGATTCAGAACTGCGCCTCGCTCAGCGCGGTCTACACCGCCGGTCCGACGAACGTGAACGCCAATGACTGCGAGACATTCACGCTCAGCGGTCCGTTCGTGCAGCTCAACCCTGCGAAAGACAATCTCTCCGGCGGCGGTCCGTTCAATCCGGGCCAGAACGTCTCGTGGCGGCTGCGCGTGCGCAGCGCGCCGCAGTCGAGCGATCCGGTTGCGCTCCAAAATCTCGTCGCCACCGATCTGCTGCCGGTGAACCTCGTGTTCTCGTCGTGGACGTTCGACGATCAGGGCACGGGCCTGCCTGCGCCGCAGAATTTCTCGCAGATCCCGAACTACGCGGGCACCGGACGCACTCTGCTGCGCTGGACATGGAACGCCGGCAGCGGCAACCTCGGCGTCAATCAGCAGGTCTGGATCAACATCAGCACGACGATCCGCAACGGCGCGCCGTTCGGATCGCTCTCCAACGACTTCACGCTCGACTCCGACGCGCCCGGCCTCGGCCAGCGTTGCAGCGGCAGCTCGCAATCCGATCCGCTCGATCTCGACGGCGACGCGAACACCGCCGAAACGCTCTGCCGCTC
>DASVNL010000272.1:0-4994 GCA_036383875.1 Thermoanaerobaculia bacterium | reverse complement strand
CACGGTCGCCATGAGGCGTTCTCCTCATTCCATGTCCCGCTTCTCGTTCCCCGACGCACCCGGCGATCTCATCGGCGCACACATCTCCACCAAAGGCGGACTGCACACCGTCTTCGAACGCGCGTCGGCAATCGACGCGTCCGCGGTCGCGCTGTTCGCGAAGAACTCGAATCAGTGGAAAGGCAAAGTCCTCACCGACGACGACTGCGCGACGTTCACGTCATTGCGCACCGTCCAGCCGCTGCTCACGCACGCGTCGTATCTCATCAACCTCGCAACGACGAACGATGAGTTCCACAAGAAGTCCATCGACGCGATGGTGGACGAGCTCGATCGCGCCGAACGCCTCGGCATCCACGCCGTCGTGCTGCATCCCGGTGCGCACATGGGCGCGGGCGTCGACAAGGCGGTCGATCAGATCGCGCGCTCGCTCGACCGCATCCACAAGAAGCTGAAGAAGCATCGCGTCGTGACGCTGCTCGAGACCGCGGCGGGACAAGGCTCGTGCGTCGGCTGTTCATTCGAAGAGCTCGGCCGGATGATTCAACTCGTCGACGATTCATCGCGCGTCGGCATCTGCTTCGACACGTGTCACGTGTTCGCCGCGGGATATGACTTGCGCACCGAGGAAGGCTATTCGCGGGCGATGGGCGAGATCGAAGAGCACGTCGGCTTCGAGAACGTCGGCGCCTTTCACCTCAACGACTCGAAGAAGCCCCTCGGCTCGCGCGTCGATCGTCATCAGCACATCGGCAAAGGCGAGCTCGGACTCGAGCCGTTCCGATTTCTGCTCAATGACGCGCGATTCGCGCGCATCCCGAAGGTGCTCGAGACGCCGAAGGACATCGAGCACGAATCCGACCGCAAGAATTTGAATATCCTGCGTTCGCTGATCGTGAAGACCGACTCCCTCGTTGCGTGACGCTCTGCGCTTCGTTAGAGTGCGCGACGCTATGGCAGACCGCATCTCGCACCCCACTTCCGGCACGCGCATCGGCTATGAAAACGGCAAGATCGTCGTTCCCGACGATCCGATCATTCCGTACATCGAAGGCGACGGCACGGGTCCGGACATCTGGCGCGCGACCAGCGCGACCATCGAAGGCGTCGTCGAGAAGGTCTACGGCAGCAAACGCAAGATTCACTGGCACGAAGTGTTCGCCGGCGAGAAGGCGTTCCAGCAGTTCGGCGACTATCTGCCGCAGGAAACGCTCGATCATCTCGCGCACTATCGCGTGTCGATCAAAGGACCGCTCTCGACGCCCGTCGGCGGCGGCATCCGCTCGCTGAACGTCACGCTGCGCCAGGTGCTCGATCTCTACGCATGCGTGCGTCCGGTGCGCTACTTCGACGGCGTGCCTTCCCCTGTGAAGGAACCGCAGAAGGTCGACATGGTGATCTTCCGCGAGAACACCGAAGACGTGTACGCGGGCATCGAGTGGCCGGCGGCATCGGAGATGTCGAACAAGGTGATCGAGTTCCTCAACTCGATGGAGCGCCGCACGACGTCGAAGATCCGCGAGAACTCCGCGATCGGCATCAAGCCGATGTCCGAGTTCGGCTCGAAGCGCCTGGTGCGCAAGGCGATCGAATACGCGATCGCCACGAAGCGCGACTCCGTCACGCTCGTGCACAAGGGCAACATCATGAAGTTCACCGAGGGCGCGTTCAAAGACTGGGGCTACCAGATCGCGCGCGAAGAGTTCGGCGACGTGACGATCCCTGAGTCTGAAGTGAGCGGCGCGGTTCCGGCCGGACGCATCGTGATCAAGGACCGCATCGCGGACTCGATGTTCCAACAGGTCCTGCTGCGTCCCTCCGAGTACTCGGTCATCGCGACGACGAACCTCAACGGCGACTACCTCTCCGACGCGCTCGCCGCGCAGGTCGGTGGTCTCGGCATCGCGCCGGGCTCGAACGAATCGGACGAAGTCGCGATCTTCGAAGCGACGCACGGCACCGCGCCGAAGTACGCGAATCAGGATGTGATCAATCCGGGCTCGCTGATTCTCAGCGGCGTGATGATGCTCCGGCACCTGCGCTGGTTCGAAGCCGCCGACGCGATCGAGAACGGCATCGCGAAGACCATCCAGCAGAAGCGGGTCACGTACGACCTCGAGCGGATGATGGAAGGCGCGACGAAGGTGAAGACGAGCGAGTTCGGACGCGCAATCGTCGAGAACGCCTAGCCGGCAGGGGATCCCGTGCATCGCACGGGATGACACATCAGGCGATCACGCTGCGGAACTCGAGGAACCACGGTTCGCGACGGCCGAACTTCGTCGCGAGCGCGGTGCCGACGCCGAAGATGCTGGCCAATCCCCACACGATCGTACCGACGACGGGGATGAGGCGAATCGCGCCGAGGAGCAGCACGCCGATCACGACCATCGCGAGGTCGCCGCGCAGCCACTTGCGCGAGCTGAGCTGCGAGCGGTTGCGCGATCCGGCGATGAGCGTGCCGAGGGCGTGGAAGATCGCGATCATGCCGTAGACCTTCGTCAGCACGGCGAACACGCCGAGCGCTGCGAGCAGCGGAATGCCGACGACGAACGGCACGAGGTAGCTGAACGCGATCGCGGTGAGCACGAAGCTCGTGATCGCGACGAGGCCGACGACGAAGCAATGCAGCGCGCTGCTGCGCACTTCGACCGACGAGTAGCGGATCTCGCGACCGCTCATCAGCGTCACGACGATCGCGGCGATGAGCCACACGAGCAGCATCGACGCGACGATCGCGTTCTTCGTCAGCGCGCCGGCCGCGCCTTCGAGGGATGCGAGCGGATAGATGCGGCCGCCGACGCGACCTTCCGCGTTGCGAATGCTGCTCGCGGCGTGGATGAGATTCCCCTGCACGCGACCGTTGCCCGTGAACGTGACGCTGCCGCCGATGACGAGCAGGTCGCCGCCGATGACGCTCGCGATGGTGAGCTTGCCGCCGTACGCCTGCACGGTGCCGGGCGTCGGCGAGTTGATCTCGACGTCGTGGTTGAAGACGTAGACGTCGCTGGCCGGTTTGCGCTCGGCGCCGGTGGCGCTCTTCGGCATCAGGACGATGACCAGCACCGCGATCGCCGCGACGCTCATGAGAGGCACGAGGAGGCGTCTATACATCGGTCGAGACGACTCCCTTCGGGGCGCGGCGCAGGAGGAGGAACAGGACGGTGTTGATCAGGATGAACGAGAGGCCGATCGCGACGTGCCACATCGCCGGCGCATTGTGCAGCGCGCCGCCGGCGAGCTGCGAGAGATTGACCATCAGATCGAGCGACGGAACTGCGGAGACGAGCGCTTTGGCGATGCCGCGCAGCGGCGATGTGCCAGCCGCGAGGAAGAGAACGATCGCGAGAACGAGCACGGCGAGCAGTCCCGCGGCGACGAGCGGCCAGGTGCGATGCTTCGCGCCTTCCCACGTCGCGAGCGGCAGCGCCTCGACGTCGATCGGCCGATGCTGAATCGGCAGGTCGGTATCCAACTCCTCGAACATCGCGCGGCAGATCGCGCACGACTCGAGGTGAGCCGCATGCGTTTCCGGGTCCTGCAGGTAGTCGTCGCAGTTCATAACGGTTCCACGAATGAGCCGAGCGCGTCTTTCAGCAAGTTTCGCGCTCGAAACAGCTTGTTCTTCACGGTGCCGAGGGGAAGCTTCTTCATCGAAGCGATTTCCTCGTACGACAGCTCCGCGAAGTGGCGGAGCTGGATCAGCTCGCGGTAATCGCTCGGCAGTTTCGCGACGGCGGTGTCGATCGCGGCGCTGAGCTGTTTGTTTTTCATCGCGCGATACGGCGAGACGCCGCCGTCCGCGAACTCACGCTCTTTGCCCGCCGGCTCGTCGTCGCTGCTCTGGCGCGCCAGCGGGACCTCGGAGATCGACTTCTTGCGCAGAGCATCGATGGCGCTGTTCTGCGCGATCCGGAAGAGCCAGGTCGAGAACTGGTATTTCGAATCGTACCGGTCGAGTGCGAGGTAGACCTTCACGAAAATTTCCTGTGCGAGATCGTGAGCCTCTTCGTAGCGATGCGTGATCCGATACACGTAGTTGATGACGCGCTTTTCATAGCGCGACACCAGCGTGGTGAACAGGTCTCTGTCGCCGCCGAGGATCCGCTCCACCAGGGTGCGGTCGTCGAGCTGGTCACGTTCTGCCATTCGTTGTACGGGCGGACTCCGCCAAGGTTGCCCGCCGATGATACCCTGCCCCTCGGATGATCGAAATCCGCGATCTGACAAAGAGATACGGCGACTTCACCGCGGTTGACTGCCTCAGCCTTACCGCCGCCGCCGGTCAGATCTTCGGCTTCCTCGGACCCAACGGTGCCGGAAAGACGACCACCATCCGCATCATCTCCGGTTTATCGCTCCCGACGAGCGGGACCGTACACGTCAACGGCGTCGACGTTCTCGAAGATCCGGTGCGTGCGAAAGCGTCGATGGGCTACGTCCCCGATCGACCGTATCTGTACGAAAAGCTCACGGGCCGCGAGCTGCTGCACTTCGTCGCCGATCTCTATCGCAAGGACTGGCGCGAGTGCGAACCGCGCGCAGTCGCGATGCTGCAGACCTTCGGACTCGGCGACTGGATCGACGCGCGCATCGAGAATTTGTCGCACGGGATGAAGCAGAAACTCGTGATCGTCTCGTCGCTCGTGCACGATCCCGCCGTGCTCGTGATCGACGAACCGATGGTCGGACTCGACGCGCTCGCGCAGCGTCAGGTGAAGCAGCTCTTCCGCAAACTCGCGGATGACGGCAAGACGATCTTCCTGACGACGCATACGCTGTCGGTGGCCGAGGCGGTGTGCGATCGGATTGCGATCATCAACCGCGGGCGCATCGTCGCGAGCGGAACCACGGCAGAATTGAAGAAGGACAGTGCGCTCGAGGATGTGTTCCTGGAGCTGACTTATGACGAAGGAGCCGCTTGAGGACGTCCGGTCGCGGCATCGCGAAGACGCGCTGCAGCGCGGCATCAACCCGCGCGACGTCGACCTGCT
>DASVNL010000271.1:0-2027 GCA_036383875.1 Thermoanaerobaculia bacterium | reverse complement strand
GCGGCGACGTAACTCGTCGTGCCGGCGAACAGCATCCCCGCGAGCGCGAACTCGGGGCGATATCCGATCAATAGAGCGCGCACGATCAAGGCCGCAATCGCGAGAGCCACGCCGGCAAGAAGGCTCGTGCGCAATGCGCGGCCGAGGGCGGCGAATCCGAAATCGAGCTGCTTCATGATGATGACGACGTTGATCAGCGACGTGAATGCAGTCACGGATGTCAGTGCGATCGCGACGCCGACAGTGCCGTAGCGCGCGCCGAACATCAGCGCCGGAATCATCACCGCCGCCTTGAGCACGCCGAAACTCGCGAGCACGCCGGAGCGGCCCGTGGCTTTCAGAATGTCGCCGGCGTGCGATCCCAGTGAGCGGACGCCCGCATAGATTGCGAGCCATTGGAGGATCGGTGCGGCGTCACGCCATTTCGGCCCGAAGAACACGGCCACGATCGGACCCGCGGCGACCGCGAGCACGCCCGCGACCGGCACAGTCACAATCGACACGTACGTCAGCGCTTTCAAATACGCGCGCCGCAATTCGCCGCCTTGCTGAATGCGGGCGAACGCAGGGAACAGGACTTTGCTACCGACCCAGATGATGATCGTGATCGTCGCGTCGGGGATTTTGTCGGCGATTTGATAGAGGCCCAGCGCAATCGGTCCGAGCATACGGCCGACGATTGCGAGGTCGGCGTGATGCACCATCGCCGCGATGATGTTCACTGCGACGATGCCGCGACCATAGCGAAGCATCGGCGCGACGAGCTCGCGTGGAAACGTGAAGTTCGGGCGCCAGTCGACGATCAGCCACGACGCGACGGTCCACGCGGTCATCCCGGCGAGGTGTCCCCACACGAGACTCCACGCGCCGAATCCCATCAGCGCGAGGGCAATCGAAATCCCGGCCTTCGTCGCAGCGAGTCCGACTTCCGGAATCGCACGCGCGCGAAAGCGCATGTCCTTCTGTGCGAGCGCGTCGTGCGTGTTGCCGAGGAATTTGATGAGAAATCCGAACGCGAGCACACGCACAATGGCTGCGGCGTCAGGATTGTGAAAGAACGATGCGATCGGTTGCGCAAGCGCCAATGTGAGCAGGCACCACGACACGCCCATCGCGGCGTTGATGAGAAATGTGATTTGTGCGGCGTCCTCGCGGCGATCTTTCCAGTAGATCAGCGCAGTCGCGGTGCCGAGGTCGCCGATCGTTTCGGCGTAGGTAATGTAGACGAGCGCGAAGGCGAGCAGCCCGAATTCACGCGGCGCGAGCAATCGCGCGAGAACCGAGAGGCTCCCGAGCGTGATGATGCGCGTGCCGGTGACCGCGAGAAATGCCCACACCGCGGCGCGTTTGGTCGACGTGCTCATCGGGGTCGTGCTTTGCGGTTCTCGCGCCGTGTTCGCTATTTCGCGACCGCTCTACGCCGTCCGCCGTTGACGACTGCGGTCGCCATGACCGGTTGCGTCGCGGCACTGGCGGCGTCGGAAGCAGTCACAGTGCAGGTCAGCGTCGAGCCGGCCGTGGCGTATTGACGTCCGAGGGCGTCACTCTGCGCTGCCGTCGTGACGTCGCGGACGACGGTCCCGTCGGCGCGCCATTCATAGCGATAGCGCACCACGTCGTAATCAGGATCGGCGAGGCCGCTGTTGCTCACGCGACAAACCGGAACATCGCCGCCGCGAAGTCCGAGCGGCTCGATCGCCGCGGTCACCGGATTCGGCGCACGATTGACGATCTCCGACGAATTCGCCACCACGGTGAAGGGCATCGTGAAAATCTGGCGGCCATTGTTGACGTCGAGACGCAGAAGCCACGTGCCGGTGCGGTCGAGATTCACGTCGATCCCCCACCACGCGGATGAAAGCGACGCATCGTATTTCGTCAGAACGCCGTTCGAGACGGTTGCACTGACGCCGCTCGGCTGCGCGAGCGACAGACTGTACGTCGTTGATGCACCAACGTTCGCGAGCTCGGTGCGGAAATAGATCGTGCGCGGGCCCATGGCGAACGTGCCGGTGGGCGTCGCGTCT
>DASVNL010000270.1:0-13423 GCA_036383875.1 Thermoanaerobaculia bacterium | reverse complement strand
CGCGAGCGCACGCACGCCTTCTACGAACGCCTCGGCTACGTCGTCAAGAAATCGCAGAAAGCGTTCGACAAATCCCTGTGATGAGTTTCCGTACCGCGACGCCCGACGATCTCGCCACGCTGCTGCGCATGCATCGCGCGTTTTACGAAGAAGAGGGCTATCCGTACACCGAGGAGCTGTTCGCGCGGGCCTTGCGCGAGGTGCTTGCGAATCCGGCGTTGGGTCGCGTGCTGATCATCGGTGACTACACCGGATACCTCATCGTCGCGTTCGGATTCAGCATCGAGTTCGGCGGTCGCGATGCGTTTCTCGACGAGCTGTACGTCGTGCCCGAGGCGCGCGGACAAGGACTGGGCACGGCGGCGATCGATGAAGCCGAGCGCGTCTGTCGCGAGAACGACATCCACGCGCTGCATCTCGAAGTCGAGTTCACGAATGAATCGGCGAAACGGCTCTACGCGCGCCGTGGCTTCGCCGAACACTCGCGCCAACTCATGACGAAACGCTTCGGCCTTTCGTAGCGTATTCGTAGCGCCGGCTTCCAGCCGGCCGCACCGCCGGCATCTTGCCGGCCGTTCCTCGCGGCGGGCTGGAAGCCCGCGCTCCGGCCGGCTGGAAGCCGGCGCTACGGGGAGCCCCACGCTAAACTTCGCGCGTGCGAATCGCGTTCATCGGCGGGATTTACTCGAACTACCACGCGCTCGTCGCGACGCTCGACGACATCGCGACACGCAACGTCGATCAGACCTACTTTCTCGGCGACCTCGGCGCATTCGGGCCGCATCCCGATCGCATCCCGCGTCTGCTCATCGAGCGCGGCATCGAAGGCATTCAGGGGAATTACGAAGAGTCGCTGTCGACGAACGCGACCGACTGTCACTGCGGCTACACCGATCCTCGCGACAATCACTACGCGCAGATCTCGTACGACTACACGTTCGCGCATACGAGCGACGAGTACAAACGCTGGATGGGCACGCTGCCGCGCGAGATTCGTTTCACCGCGGGCGGACTGCGCTTCCTGCTCGTGCACGGATCGCCGCGGACGATCAACGAGTTTCTTTGGCGTTCGACGTCGCCCGATCCGTTTCTCGAAAAACTCTGCCGCGACTTCGACACGGACGTGCTGGTCTGCACGCACACGGGCTTGCACTGGCACAAAGCCGTCGGCGACAACAAACACGTCGTCAACGCCGGCGTGATCGGGCGGCCCGCGAACGACGGGCGGACGAACGTCTGGTACACGATCGTCGATGTGAACGACGGCGCGTTGAACGTGGAGTTCGTGCCGGTGCAGTACGACCATCACGCCCTCGCTGCGGAAATGCGCAGTGAGGGATTGCCGGAGCAGTTCGTCGAGACGATTCTCACCGGCTGGTGGACGACGTGTCTCGAGATCCTGCCGGTGAAAGAACGCGCGGGCGGGTTGTACTAGTCGCGACGCGCGAGCTCGGAGCGGCCTTCTTTCGCGGACGTCGTCGTCTGCGTCGGCGCCATCGGGGGAAGCGTCCACGCTTCGAGCCAGTCGCCGTCGCTCGATGGGATGAGCAGGCGGTTGCGCTTCGTGTCGAAGCCGATGTCGCCGGGTGACGGGCGTCGCGCGAAGAGCGGCTCGAGCGTGCCGTTGCGTGCGATGTGCAGCGCCTCGTCGTAGTGACTGGAGACGATCACCGCGCCGCCGGGCAGCACGACGATGCCGTCGTACGCGCCGGGGCCGCGCAGCACTGCGGTCGTGCGCATGCCGGGATTCCACGCGAGCACTTCGTTGCCGTACGCCTGCGCGACGAGGAAGCGCGTGCCGTCCCACGCGATGCCGCTCGGCGAGCGCAGCTCTTCGCCGCGCAGCGCGACTTCGACGTCGCCGTCATCGTCGACGCGGAAGATGCGCCCGTCGCCGCCGCGCACGCGTTCGCGTTCGCCTTTGATCGTCACGTCGGTGTCGGTGACGTACACCACGCCGTTCGGTCCGGCCGCGATGTCTTCGAGGAACACGGCGCCATGCGGTGCGAGGTCGAAGGCGTGGATGCGCGCGCCGCTTACGCGATCGTGCACGAGCACACGATCGATGTCGGCGATCCACAACTCCGTGCCGCGGATGGTCAGCCCTTTCGGCGCGTCGAGGCCGTCGATGAATTTCAGTTGCGCGATCTTGCCGTCGGGCGTGATCCGCGAGATGAAGCCGTTGCCGTCTTTCGTCGCCGGCGAGCCGTTGACGTTCGAGACGAAGTAGACGTCCTGTTCGTCGTCGTGCACGACCGCGACGGGATTGCGCAGCTCGGTCACGGCGAACGCTTTCGTGAGCACGGGCTTGATCGACTCGATCTCGACGCTCGCCGAAGTCATCGGCATTTCGCCTTCGGAGACGCGATAGATCGTGCCGTTGGTTTCCGCGATCAGCAGCGCTCCATCACGCGCGACCGCCACCGCCGCCGCGTCCGTCACGCCCGTCACGTAGTCCTCCGCGTTGCGCGGCACGCGGCCATCGAACTGCATCCGCACGATCTTCGAGGGCAGCGCCGCGAATGCGAATCCGCCGTCGAGTGTGAATCCGGCGACGCGCTGCGCGGGGAGCTCGAGTGCGGCGGCTTCCGTCGACTTGCAGAATTTTTCTTTCGAGATGCCTTCGGGGATCGCGCTCGATGCGACGACCGCGCGTTTGCCGGAGCAGAGCGGCCAGCCGTAGTGCAGGCCGTCGCCGACGCGATTGACTTCGCCGTCGTCGACACTCCACAGCTCGCCGCTCTCGCGATGCCACGCCAGTCCGCGCGGGTTCTGCAGGCCGCGCGCGTAGATGCGGCGATTCGAGCCGTCGGCTTCGAACTGCAGGATCGACGCGTACTCGGGATTCGTTTCCTCGCAGTCGTCGCACGAGCTGCCGATCGCGACGTACAACCGTCCGTCCGGACCTGCACCGATCGTGCGATACGGATGGCGTCCGCCGTTGGGGAGATCGGTGATGACGTCGTGCGACGCGGCGAACGAGCCGTCCGGCAAGCGCTCCGCCGCGACGACTTTCTTCACGCCCGCGACGTACAGCACGCGGCCGCGCATCGCCAGTCCGTGTGCCTGTTCGACGGATGCGACCGCGGTGCGCGCTTCATCCGCGCGACCGTCGCCGTCGCGATCGCGCAGCGCGATCACGTCGTTCATTTTCGGCCGGCTGACGAGCACCGTGCCGTCTTCGAGCGTGAGCAGCTCACCGGCCTGTTCGAGATCGGTCGCGAAGACCTGCGCGCGATGTCCGGCGGGAACGTGAAGATCGGCGAATGCGGCGAATGAGACGAGGAGCGAGAGAGCACCGAGTTTGCGCATGAGCGGCCAAGCCATCCGCGATCGTTATTGCGGGTGGCATGCCGTTCTGCGAATCAGTGCGGGCGCTTCTCCACGATCACGTTCAGGCCGGCCTGTTCGAGCTTCGCCGCGGCGTCATCCGCGATGCTCTTCGTCGCGAACGGACCAGCGCGCACGACGGTGAGCTTGCCGCCGGTGTTGATCGTCGCGGCGACGCCGGTCGCGCGTGCTTTCGCCGCGACGCGGACTGCGTTGTCGGGCACGCGATACGCGCCGATCTGCACGATCCAGTCGGCGTCTTCGTCGGCGACCGTCGGGTTCGCGGCAACGGTGGCAGTCGCGACGACAGGAGCGCCGAGGGACACTGGGACCGCGCCCGGCTCGTTCGGAACGACGACGCGCGTCTCGTTGCCGTTCGCGACGAGCGTGACTTCGCCCGGCGCGAGCGAGCGCAGCGAGAAGCGGCCTTCGGCGTCGGCGTGAATCGTCTTGCCGAGGGGACGGACTTCGATGGTGGCGTTCGGGGTCGCGCCGGTGCCGCTGATGCTGCGATGCGCTTTCAGCTCGAGCGAAACGCTCTTCGGCTGCGCGCGCTCGAGCATCACGCTGCGCGCTTCGGCGACGGCCGCGTAGCCCGCGGGCACCAACTCCGGAACGATCGACAGTTGCCATTCGCCCGGAGGTGCGTTGATCGCGAAGGCGCCGTTGCTTTCGGTGATTGCCGTTAGCTGGCGCGAGCCGCGCGTGATCGCGATGCGCAAACCGGCCACGCCGATGCCTGCGTCGCTGGTGACGCGGCCGTGCAGTCGGGCGGGAGTCGTGGCGACGCCGAACGCGACGGTCTCGCCGGTGTTCGCTTCGACGCGCGACGGCGTCGTGAAGTACGCGTCCGGACGATCGGGGATGCGCGCCGTGACTTTGTGCGCGCCGCGCGCGAGGCCGTTCACTTCGAACGAGCCGTCGGCATCGGTGCGCTCGTTCTTCGTGCCGTCGACTTCGATCAGCGCTGCGACGCCGGTGCCGTCGCTCTTGCCGTCGAGATCTTCATCGGCGAAGACGACGCCGCGAATGCTTCCACTCCCAAGGGATGGGAGTCCATCGAAACGCTGGCGGATACCGACTTCGACGAAGGGCTGCGTGGCGGCTTCCATGCCGCGGCGCTCGGTGCGCCAGTACGAATACGAGGCGAAGATGTCGGTCGCGGCGGTGATGCGCTGCGAGTAGCTGAGCGTCGCGATGGTGGTCGCGGTGCGCGAGGCCACGCTCTCGACGATGTTGTGCAGGAGATGCAGGCGCAGGCGGCGACGCGATTCGGATGCGCCGAGGACTGCGAGCTCGAAGCCGAACTGCGAGCGGACCGGCGCGAGGTCGACGGTCACGCCTTCGATGAAGCCGAGCTCGACGAGCGCGGCGTTGTCGCGCAGTGCGCGTGCGACGTCGGACGGCGAGGTGGCGATGATGCCGAGCTCGCCGAGGGCGATGGCGAGGTCGGGACGTTCGCTGAAGATCAGTTCGATGGATGGCGCGTTCTGCTGGCGATCCGCGTACGCGCTGACGTAGACGCGGCCCAGCGACGCGCGCCCGGCGAGGCGGAAGCCGTGGCCGCCGTCGTTCACGTTCGACTGCGCGTAGCGATAGAGCGCCGTGATGCCGCCGCGCGCGAAGTCCATGCGTGCGCCGATCGGGACGGTGATGCTGCGATTGCCGTCGAACGATCCCCACGACGCGCCGGTGAGGAGCGTGAGGTTGTCGCGCAGACGATGATCGACGTCGGTGTTCGCGGAGAGGACGCGCGTGCCGAGGAAGTCGGTCGCGGCGATGCTCGTCGCGATGCTGCCGCGTCCGTATTCGCGCGTCCATGCGGCGTCGGCGAAGAAGCCGCGCGGCGTGCCCGCGGCAACGGCGAAGTCTTCGGGACGATAGCGAATGTCGGCGCGAACGCGATCGCGCGCGCTGTCGTAGTTGAGCTGCACTGCGCCGCCGAGTCCCTGGCTGTAGCCGAGCTCCGCGCGCGCGTTGAGGCGTTCGCTCTTCGTGTAGTCGTACAGCAGCGACAGCACCGTGCCCTGATCGCCGTACGAGAAGACGCTCGGCGTGAACGTCGAGCGCGGCGTCGCGCGGAACGCGTATCCGCCGCCGCCGATGAATTGGCGATCGACGGGGAGGAGGAACGACTGATAGGTCGCGTACGCGGTGACGCCCGCGTGCAGGCGCCAGTGTTCGTCGCGATAGTGCACGCCGCGCAACGGCGTGTTGCTGAGCGTCAGCGGCGAATGATCGACGTCGCGATCGAAGAGCGTGAGCTCGCGGTTCTTCGTGAAGATGCGATACGACGCGGACGCGATGCTGGTCGTCGCGCGATCGCCTTGCGGATCGCCGGTGTGCACGAGCCGTACGTTGGCTTCGGTCCGTTTCGTTTTCGATTCCTGCGTCGCGGCGACGCTGGTCTGCGTTTCACGCGCGGCCGAGGAGTAGCGCACTTCGGCGACGGCGGACGAGGCGCGCGCTTGCGGCTTCGCGATCGAGCCGGCGCGCGGCTGGATCGTCACGTCGAACGTGTTCTGTCCCGTGATGCTGACGATGACGACTTTCGTCGAGCCGGCGTTGCGGCCGAAGAGCGAGACTTTGCCGTTGCTCGCTGACGCCTCGACGATCGTTGCGTCGACGGCCCACGCGGCGCTCGCGCCCATCATCTGGAAGGTGCGCGTCTCGTGCAGGGACAGCGTGAAGGATTGCTGCGCCCGCGCGGCCGTGGCGAGTGTGAAGAGAACCAGCACCACGGCCGCGCGTCGCATCATGGGATCTCCACCGCCGCGGAGTTCGTGAGCGTACGGCCTGCGTAGTCGTACGTGACGAAGACGGTGTACGCGCCGGGTGCGAGCTCGCCGGCGTATTCGCCGCCGAGCTCGGCCGACTCACCTGGGAGGAAACGATGGGGCCGCAGCTCGGACTTGCCGACCAGCGTGCCTTTGCGATCGACGACGGCCATCACGCCTTTGGCGACGAACGGCTCGGCGCCCGCATTCGTGAGCGATTGCGTGACGCCGAGGTTGGCCGCGGCGCTTTGCGGACGCACGCTGAGCGGCGTAGCCGTCGCGTTGACGTTCGGCGAAAGCGTGAACGTGAGGAGCGCGCCGAGAGACGCGAACATCGGGACGTTGCCACTCATCACTTTGTTCGTGCCGCGGAACAGCGCCACGACGGCGCGATGCGACGTCGCGGGCGGCAGCGTCACGGTCATCGTCACCGTCGTGCTCTCGCCCGGCGGCACTTCGACCCGACGCTGAGAGAAGACCGCGGTCGCGGCGATGCTGCCCGCGAGCTCGCCGGCATCGACGAACGTGCGTTTGCCGTCGCGCACCACCACGTCCTGCGCGACGAGGTCGAACGAGAACGGACGCGACGTGCCGTTGAGGAGCGTGAGGGTTTGCGTGGTGCTCTGCCCGTAGTTACCGGCCAGCATCACCACCGCGGGACTGAGCGAGAGCGTTCCGTCTTCCGCCGCCGAAGCGCCGAAGGCCAGAAGGATCGCGAGAAAAAGGACGAGTGATTTCATGGGATTCAATTAGTTGGCCGCCCAACCAATGGAGAGTTGGAGAGGCCCGTCTGGTGCGTTGATGGGAACTTCGATCTCGATGCGCTGGGTGGTGGTGATTCCGGCGGGGACGTTGCGCGCCACGACGCGCGGCGCGTTGCCGAGCGTCACGCCGTTGACGCGCACGGTGCAGCGCGCGTCGGGGATCTCGATGAAGGCCTGCAGCGTGACGGCGCCGCGTGCCTCACGCGACGGCGGACCGATGCGCATGGCAACGGTCCGCGTCTGGATGGTCGAGCGTTGTTTGCCGTTCCAGGCGATCGTCCCTGCGTCGAGAACTCCGGTCGTTCCGAGGAACTCGATCGTCGTCAGGGAGGAAGGGGAGGCCGCCACCACGCGCCGGCGACCTCCCGCCTGAAGCGGTTGAGAGAGGATGAGGACGAAAAGAAGGAGGAGGCTGGTGCCGATCACCGGAGTGGAGGTGCGCGTGTTCATCGGCGTCAACCTTCGCGATGCGGTTGTTTAGTTGGAGGTGGCGGTGAAGGAGACGGCGTTGTCGATCGCGGCGGCAGCGGCGCTGTCGGCGACGACGATGTCCCACGAGTAGGAGCCCGTCGAGCCGTACGTGCCGGTCGACGTGAGCGTCGTCGCGGCGGAGTCGCTGAGCGTCGAGCCGTTGAGCTTCCAGTTGATGCCGCTGGCCGGCGCGGAGCCGAGCTGCGCGGTGAGGGTGTAATCGGTGCTGGTGAGGTTGGCCTTGTCGACCTTCACGCCGACCGTCGACGAGATCGTCCAGTCGGACGCGCCACGGGCGAGGGTGAAGCCGGTCGGCGCGGAGCCGTACTTGCTGATGTTGCCGAGGGCCGAGGTGGCCGCGGCGGTGCCGGTGCCGCTGGTCGTGCCGCCAGCCGATTCGATCGTGAGGTTGATGGAGCTCTCGACAGTGCCGGTGACGGTGAGGGTGCCCGTGCTCGTGTCCGCCGAGGCGACGCCTGCGACCATCAGAAACGCTGCTGCGAATGCAATCTTCTTCATGACTTTCTTTCTCCTTTTGTGTGACTCTGTGGATAGGTCCACAAAGGGAGTCGGAAAAATACAGAGCGTTGATTTTTTTATGACGCGCCCGTGAGCCGGGGCTGTTTGAGGATCATCCAGCCGGCGCCGAGGAACGCCGCCCCGAGGAGCAGGTCGCTCGCGTTGAACGCCCAGATGACGCCGATCGCGCGGCCGACCGGAAAGAGGATCGCGCCCGCGATCCAGCTCGCGCCGATCCACCGCGGGACGGGCCGCGTCACGAAGAGCGCGACGCCGAGGATCGTCATGCCGATCGGATAGAGCAATCCGATTGGGACGATGCTGACGAACACGATCGGCGCGAACTCGAGCAGCTTCTGCGTCGCATCGGCGGGAACGCCTGGAACATCGAGGGCGGACAATGCCTGCAGTTGGCGCAGGGCGATGATTCGTGCGCCGATCGTCCAGCCGAGGAGCGAGAGCGCGGCGCCGAGGAGTCCGGTGCGATCGGCGCGGTCGCGGAGCAGTTGCGTGACGCCAACGAGTCCACCAGCGAGCAGCAGCGCGACGAGCGGCGCGAGGAAGCCGGACACGGCGATGCGCGTCGGTGTGAGGCGCGGGTTGTAGCCGGCGAGATGCGCGATCGCGCTGGCGAAGAGCAGCAGCGCGAAGAGAAAGAAGGCGAGGGCGGAGAGCGTGCGGCGGCGATTCGATTCGGTAGTCATCAACGGATAAGGCGACGTTCGCGCGCGAAAGTGTTCACCCGCCGGTGCTACCATCCGGAAATCCCTCATGACGGCGTCCGGGAGTCCCGACATCACGCGGTTGCTGGCGGATTGGGCCAGCGGCAGGCGCGACGCGCTGGAACAGCTCGCGCCCGTGGTCTACGCAGAACTCCGTCGCATCGCCGCGCGGCAACTGCGCAGCGAAGACACGAATCACACGCTGCAGCCGACGGCACTCGTCAATGAAGTGTTCCTCCGACTCTGCGGAGGGCAGGCGGCAAACTGGCAGAACCGCGCGCACTTCTTCGGCGTCTGCGCGCAGGTGATGCGTCACGTGCTCGTCGATCACGCACGCGCACAACTTCGCGCGAAGCGCGGCGGCGGCGCGGTGCACGTGCCGCTCGATGACGCCGCAGCGGAGACGATGATCCAGTCGCGCGTCGACCACGCCGCGCTCGACGACGCGCTGCGCGAGCTCGAATCGCACGACGCACGCAAGGCACGCATCGTCGAGCTGCGCTACTTCGTCGGACTCGGCATCGAGGAGACGGCCGGGATTCTCGACATCTCGCCGATGACGGTGCGTCGTGAATGGACGCGCGCGAAGGCGTGGTTGTATCGCGCGCTTGCGGAAGGAGACACGGTTGCACTCTGACCGCTGGAAGCACATCGACACGCTCCTCGCCTCGGCGCTCGATCTCGAGGGCGACGCGCGCACTCGCTTCCTCGATGAGCAGTGCGCCGGCGACGTCGCATTGCGTAACGAGCTCGAGTCGCTGCTGCGCGCGGCTCGCGATGCCGAGGACTTTCTCGAGACGCCGGTGATGAAAGATGCGACGACGCTCGTCGAGTCGCAGCCATCGACGCCGACGCCAACTCCGCCACGTCGCGTTGCTGGCGACACGCGATTCGTCTCCGGCGACATCATCGCCAACCGTTACCGCATCGTCGGGCTCCTCGGCCGCGGCGGCATGGGCGAGGTCTATCGCGCCGATGATCTGAAGCTCGGCCAGCCCGTCGCACTCAAGTTCCTCACCGAAGCTCTCTCGCGCGACGGCGCGGCGCTCGCGCGCTTTCATCGCGAGGTCAGCGTGTCGCGCCAGATCTCGCATCGCCACGTCTGCCGCGTCTATGACATCGGCGAGCACGAAGGCCTGCATTTCTTGTCGATGGAGTACGTGCGCGGCGAAGAGTTGTCGTCGCTGCTCAAACGCATCGGACGTCTGCCCGACGACAAGGCGCTCGAGACCGCGCGACAGTTGTGCGCCGGACTCGCCGCGATTCACGCGGCGGGCGTGCTGCATCGCGATTTGAAACCGGCGAACGTGATGGTCGACGAGCACGGCGACGTGCGCATCACGGACTTCGGCATCGCCGCGCTCGCGGGCGTGAGTGGTCGCGAGGCGATGATCGGCACGCCTGCGTACATGCCGCCCGAAGCGCTCGCCGGCGGCGAGCTCACGCCGCGCAGCGACATCTACGCCCTCGGCCTCGTGCTCTACGAAGCGTTCACCGGACGCCGCCCGTTCTCATCGACGTCGCTCGACGACGTGCTCAAAGCTCACGCGTCCGACACCGCGCCCACGCGACCGTCGACGTGGGTCGGCGATCTCAATCCGCTCGTCGAGCGCGTGATTCTTCGCTGTCTCGAAAAAGAACCAGAGAATCGTCCTGCGACTGCGTTGCAAGTCGCGGCGGCATTGCCGGGTGGCGATCCACTCGCGCAGGCGCTGGCTGCGGGCGAGACGCCGTCACCGCAGATGGTCGCGGCCGCGCCGAAAGAGGGAAGTCTGCGCGTCGGAATGGCGGCGCTGCTGTTGATCGCGATCCTCGCGGGGATGGTCATCACCGCGGTGCTCGCGACGAAGACGTCGCTGCATCGCCTGATTCCGCTCAGCCGCTCGATGGAGCTGCTGCGCGCGGACGCCACGGAGATCGTGCGCGAGGCCGGCTACGACGCGGCGCACGACAGCGCGTCCGGGTTCGCGCTGGACGTTTCGGTGCTGCGCCACGTGCAGGAACGCGAGCGCGGTGTCGATCGCTGGGAGCGGCTGCGCGTGCATCCGCTGCCGGTGATTCACTTCTGGTACCGGCAAAGCCCGGAGTTGCTCGTCCCGATGAATCCGCCCGGCGTCGACGAAAACGATCCCGTGTCGAACAAAAGCGGGATGGTGCGGCTTCGCCTCGACACGACCGGCAAACTGCTCGAGTTTCACGCGACTCCGGGCGAGGGGAAGACGGGCGTCGCGAACTGGGCGCGCTTCTTCGAACGCGCGGGATTGCAGCAGAGCGCGTTCCGTCCCTCGACGCCGAAGGGCGCGCTACCGCCGTTTGCGGACGCGCGCTGGGCGTGGGAAGGCGTGCATCCGCAGCGACCCGACTTGCCGTTGCGCATCGAGGCGGCGTCGTTCCACGGACTGCCGACGCGCTTCGAGATCTTCTGGCCCTGGAACGTCAACGGCGCGCCGCAGGCCACTGAAGAAGATTACTGGTTCACGATCCTGCTGCTGGTCCTCTACTTCGGCGCGATGCTTCTGGCGACGTTGCTCGCGTGGCGCAATTTGCGCGCGGGGCGCGGCGACCGGCGCGGCGCATTCCGGCTCACGCTCTTCGTCTTCGTCACACGGTTGATGCACTGGCTCGTGATCAACCATCACGTGCCCGGCTTCGGCGAAGTCGACTCGTTCATCTCGGGATTGCAGTCGGCCCTCTACTGGAGCGTGCTGGTGGGGATGTTGTATCTCGCGTTGGAGCCGTTCGTCCGCCGCCGCTGGCCTCAGCTGCTCATCTCCTGGACTCGGCTCCTCGGCGGCGACATGCGCAATCCGCTCGTCGGGCGCGACATCCTGATCGGCGCCGCCCTCGCGATGGCGACAATGGTCGCGAACACCGTCTATTTCGCCGCGCAGCCGCTCCTCGGCCGTCCGATGGGCCGCCCGGGCATCAACTCCAGTCTCGTCTACACCGCTGGGTTCAAGGGGCTGCGCGGCTTCATGGAGTTGCTGGCCAATCAGGTCGCGGCATCCGTGACGTTCGCGATGATCGTCGTGTCGGTCGCGCTTTTCTCGATGCTGGTCACACGCCGGTTCCGCGTCGCGATCGCATTGAGCTGGCTTCCGCTGTATGCGCTGAACGTCCTGCAGCACGGTCCGGGCGGATGGCCGTCCATGATCATTGCGCTGGTCCTCCCGACGCTGATGATCGTCGCGCTGTTCCGATTCGGATTGCTGCCCCTGATCTCCTTCCTCTTCTTCTTTCACTACATCATCTTTTTTCCTGTGACCACCGAGGTCACGGGGTGGTACGCGACGTCGTTCCTGTTGCAGGCCGCGCTGCTGAGCGTCATCGCGATCGTGGCCTTCCGCGTTTCGATTGCGGGACAGAAACTGCTCGACCTCCGCCTGCTCGACGACTGATCGCGAGCTCGGCTACGCTTCGCGGATGAAGTCACTGCTGTTCGTCCTGCTGTCCGTCATGGTCCCGTTTCCGTCGACGCCGGAAGCCGTCGTGCGTGAGTTCTACGGGACGATCGTCAAAGACAAGCCGCTCGGGATTCCGGAGAACGCGACGAAGAACGCGCTCTGGCCGTACATGACGCTGCGACTCGCAGGCATCCTCGAAACCGCACGCGCGTGCGAGGCGGATTACATGAAGAAGCATGCGGGCAGCGACGAGAAGCCGGAGTTCTGGTGGCTCGAGTCGGGACTGTTCTCGGGCGACAACGAGATGGCGCTGCCGGCGAAGTTCGAGATCCTGAGCAGCGAGGCGATCGGGAAGGACCGGCATCGCGTGACGTTGCGCTTCACGTACGAGGAGACCGTCGAGACGACGGGCCGCACGCCGGATCCCGCGTCGAGCTTCCAGTGGCGCAGCGCGGTGATCGTCGAGTGCAAGAAAGAGAAGTGCCTCGTCGACGACTTCGTGCCGTTCGACATCGACACGGCAAAGCCGCTCACGCCGTTGTCGGAATCGTTCACGTCCTGCAAGAACGGCAAGTGGATCGGCCGGTAGGGGTTTCCCTATACGACGGCGTTTCCTCCCGGCATTTTGCTTGCTAGACCCGGCCGGAACAGTCCTGTCACCTGGCCAGCAATGACCTCACAAGAGTTGGAGTCGCACGAGAACGCAAGCGCGCCCTTCCTCGCCGGAGGAGGAGAGCTCGGCGCTCGCATGCGCGCCATCGACTGGTCGGCGACCTCCCTCGGCGCCGCCGAGTCGTGGCCGCAGAGTCTCAAGACCTGCGTGCGCATCATCCTCACGTCGCGACAGCCGATGTTCGTCTGGTGGGGCGAAGAGCTGATCAATCTCTACAACGACGCGTACAAGTCGATCGTCGGCGGCAAGCATCCGTGGGCCCTCGGCGAACCCGCCTCGTCGGTGTGGCGCGAGATCTGGGATCAGGTCGGACCACGCGCGGCGTCCGCGATGTTGTCGAACGAAGGGACGTACGACGAAGCGCTGTTGCTCATCATGGAGCGCCACGGCTACGCCGAAGAGACGTACTACACGTTCTCGTACAGCCCCGTGCCGAACGATCAGGGCGGCACCGGCGGCATCATCTGCGCGAACACCGACGACACGCAGCGCATCATCGGCGAGCGCCAGCTCGCCCTGCTGCGCGAGCTCGCCGCGCGCGCATCCGACGCACGCACGGTCGATGACGCGTGCGCGCGCAGTTCCGAAGGCCTCAGCGCGAATCCGAGCGATCTGCCGTTCGCGATGATCTATCTCGCCGACCGCGAGACGTCGCGGGCGACGCTCGCTGGTACGACCGGCATCGACCCATCGCATCCCGCCGCGCCGGCCACGATGTCGCTGCACGGCGATGCGATGTGGCCAGTCGCGGAAGCGCTCGCGA
>DASVNL010000269.1:0-4227 GCA_036383875.1 Thermoanaerobaculia bacterium | reverse complement strand
GGCAACGCGTGCACGAGTTTGAAGCGATCGGCCGGCGCAGGATGGCTGTCATACGCCGACGACTTGCGATTGAGCGCCTCTTCGACGGCTTCACTGACATCGGTCGTCGGATTCGCGGGCGTGTACGTGTACAAATTCGCGAGCGGGACTTTGCTGTCGACGACTTCCTTCAGCGTCGCGCCGACGTGCGCGTCGAAGCGAACGCCGCGCTCGACGATGTGACGCAATCCGTCTTCGAACGCTTGTGCGCCGTACGCAAACACGGCCCACCGATCCGCGAGGACTTCCTGCAATCGCGACGCTCCCTCCGAAATTCGCAGGAACACGCGATGAAACGCGTTCACGAACAACCACGCCGGGTTGTACCAGGCGGCGGCGCCGCCCTGCGCGATGCCGATCGCAGTCGCGCTGATCGAATTTCGCACGGACAACGCGAATGCGCCGCCGGCCGTGTCGCGATTCGTGAAGTGGCCGTATTCGTGACCGAGAACAGCCTTGAACGGTCGCATTGCGAGACCGTCGAGCGCGGCGATGCCGAGAATCAGGCAGCGCTCTTTCTTGCGTCTCCGTTCCATGACCGCGACCTCGGTGCCAGGCGTGAGGTACACGTTGTCGACGGCGTGCGTACCGATTTTCGCGGCGACTTCGTCGAGTACCTGGCGCAGTCGCGGCTCGCGCTCGAGCTCGACGCGCGTGCCCGGATCGTCGTCCGACGGACGCACGAACAGGCTCTTGAGCATCGACCAGACGCTGATCGCTCCGACGATCACAATGAGGACCACGAGCTTGATCGGAATGTGCCCGAGCACGAAGAAGCCGTAAACGAGTCCGCCCGCCGATCCGAGGACGAGCAGCATGACGATCGGCAAGGAGAGGTAATAGAAGACGGACGACAATCCCAACACCGCCGCATACACGCGACGCACGCCGCCACTGAGGCCACTCGCGTTCGCGGAGAGATCCGTGAGCGGTTCTTCCGCCGCATGCACCGCGGCTTTGCTGAGAATCACGCCGAGGAGGAAGAGCAGTCCGAATGCGCCGAACCACACGGCGAGAATGATCAGTGCGGGTTTCCACCAACGCAGATAGAAGGGCTGTGCACTTTGCAGACTGCTCGCAACCTGGTTGTAGTGTTCCTGAGGCAACCCGGCGGCACGGGCCAGTTCAAGCTCTTTGCGCGCGTCGTCCCAATTGCCATCGCTCGCCGCGACGCTCATCTGCATGAGGTGCGTCGAGGGATCGTTCGGCGCGAGGATCGCCATCTTGAATGCCACCGCGCGCAACAGCGGCAGATCCTGCGTGCGCTCGGCGACGCGGGCGAGCACAGTGAGTTTGTACGGATCTTTCGGATCGAGGCTCACGGCCTCATTCGCAAGTTGTTTCGCCTCGTCCGCCTCACCAGGCACGGGTTCATCCTTGCCGTTTTCGACGAGGCCGATCGCCATCGCGGCGAGATTTTCCGACGATCGCGAGAGCGCCAGTGCCTCGCGAAAATGCGTCACGGCCTGATCGCGCAGTCCGAGCTCGAGCTCTTCGTGTCCGAGGCGGCGGAGCGCGTGAACATACGTCGGGACGCGTTCATGAACCTGCTTGTAGAGCGCGGCCGCTTCAGCGTGCTTGCCCACTTCACGCGCAGCATTCGCGCGGATGAACAATCCGGCGGCGGTGGGATCGAGCGCGCGCAGCTCGTCCGTGATCTGCTTGTCGAACGCGTCCGGCTCGATCGCAAAGACACACCATGTGCACAGCAGAAGCAGAACTGCGGCTGCAAATCGCATGAAGGGACCTCCGAATTGGACGGAGGCATTGTACCCGCGACCTAGATCTGCCCGCTGGCGGAAGGATAGTCGTCGGAGCGCACGAGGATCTCGCGCGGCTTGGAACCCTGGCTCGGGCCGACGATGCCGTTCGCTTCCATGATCTCGATGAGACGCGCGGCGCGCGAATATCCGAGCTTGAGGCGACGCTGCAGGTACGACGCGCTCGCCTGTCCCGTGGTCAGCACTACGCGCACGGCGTCGTCGTATTTCGGATCGTCGAGATAGTCGATGCCGTCGGCTCCGTTCTTCTCCGGCTCGACCTTTGTGATTTCCTCGAGGAACTTCGGCTCGCCCTGGTTCTTCTTCACGAAATCGACGATCTCGGTGATTTCTTTTTCCGAGACGTACGCGCCATGCAGACGGCGAATGCGCGCCGTGCCGGGCGGAAGGAAAAGCATATCGCCGTTGCCGAGGAGTTTCTCGGCGCCCTGCGTGTCGAGAATCGTGCGGGAGTCGATGCGCGACGCGACCTGATACGCGATGCGCGACGGCAGGTTCGCTTTGATCACGCCCGTAATGACGTCGACGGACGGACGCTGCGTGGCGATGATGAGATGGATGCCGACCGCGCGCGCTTTCTGTGCGAGTCGCGTGACGGAGTCTTCGACGTCCTTCGACGCGACCATCATCAAGTCCGCGAACTCGTCGATGATGACGACGATGTAATGAAGCGGATCGACTTCGGGCAGCGCTTCTTCGGGCGAGATTTTCTTCGCCCGGCGATGCGCTTCCGGATCCTTCAGCATCGCGTTGTACTGATCGATGTTGCGCACGCCGCATTCGGCCAGCGTGCGATAGCGATTCTCCATTTCATTGACGGCCCAGATTAGCGCTACCGAGGCGAGTTTCGGGTCTGTAATGATTGGATGCAGAAGATGCGGGATGTCCTCGTAGATCTTCATCTCGACCATCTTCGGGTCGATCATGAGCATCTTGAGCTGTGTCGGCAGCGCCTTGTAGAGCAGCGACACGATCATCGAATTGAGGCCGACCGATTTACCCGCGCCGGTCGCACCGGCGACGAGCATGTGCGGCATTTTCGAGAGATCGGCGACGACGGACTCGCCGTGAATATCCTTCCCCAACGCCAGCGTCAGTAACGACGGCGATCCACTGAACGCCTCGGCATCAATGATGTCCCGCAGCGCAATCAGCTCCCGCTTGCGATTCGGCACTTCAATGCCGACGGTCGACGAGCCGGAAATTCGCTCAATGCGGATCGATTCGGCCTTGAGCGCGAGCGCGAGATCGTCGCCGAGGTTCACGACCTTGGCGTATTTCACACCGGCGCTCGGCTTGAACTCGAACGTCGTGACGACCGGACCGGGGTGATACGCGGTCACTTCGCCTTCGACGGAAAATTCGCGGCAGCGCTCTTCGATGAGGTGGCCGATTTCGAGGTATTTCTTATGAACCTCGTCATTGATGGCGTCCTGCTTCGGACCTTCCTTGAGGAGATCCATTGGCGGGAGCATGTCGTGCGTGAATTTGATGTCGCGCTTCTGCGGCTCGCGCTTCTTCATCGCCGGACGCGGCATCTGCGCCTTCGGCAATTCGGCCACAGGACGCACCGGCTCCTGAACTTCATCGAGCCACAGCGGATCTTCGAAATCTTCGAGCTCGATCGGCTCGGGCGGCGGCGCGGGGACAGGACGCGGAGTTGCGCGTCGTGCGACAGGCGCGGTCGGACGAACGATGTCGGTCTTCGGCTCGACGACGGGCGCGGGACGCGGCACTTCGGGCTTGCGATACAGCTGCGACGGATCGATTTCCGGCTGCGATGCGAGCGTTTCCGCGGCTTTGCGCAGGTCGGCTTTCGTGACTTTGCGGATCTGGAAGCTGCCGCGTCCCTGCACTTCGCGCACGACCGGGCTGCGCAATGCGGAACCCGCGGCGACAGGCGCAGTCGGATCGGGTGCGGTGACGAGTCGCAGCGGCGGCGTGTCCGCTTTCTCGAGATGCTTGCGGACGATTGCGTCCTTCATGCGCTCTTTGCGGCGACGCTCCGAGAAACGCGCCCAGTGCATCGACATCGCGCGGCCCAATGCCGCGAATTGCTGGTGCAATGCGAGAAATACGGCCGCGAGGCTGATGCGCGTCGCGAGGAGGAGTCCAATGAGGAGCGCCGTGACGAGCGCAATGACTGCGCCGCTGGTATTGAGGTTGCCGCGGACGGCGTGATTGATCTCCTGGCCGAGGTATCCGCCGGAGACGAGCAATGCGCCGCGAATCCACACCTTACCGACGACGAGGTCGAACAGAGGCGGCAACGACAACGCGACGATCACGAAGCCGATCAGCTTCGTGTGGAAATACTCGATGTCGCGGCCCCAGAAACGATTCCAGCCGGTGACCAGCAGGACAGCCGGGAACAACAGGCTGGCGAATCCGAAAAAGCCGAGAAAAA
>DASVNL010000268.1:0-8344 GCA_036383875.1 Thermoanaerobaculia bacterium | reverse complement strand
GCCATCACCGACGCGAAAGGCCGCTTCCAACTCAACGGACTTCCGCGACGGCGCTACTACGTCATGGTCAGCAACGACTACCCCGCCACGTTGCGCTTAGCCAACAACGCTGCCGAGCGCGAGCCGCCGGTGGCCGATCTGACGCGCGATCGTGCGGCGACCGTCGATCTCGCGTTCGTCAAAACTGCTCTGGTGATCGGCCGCATCGCCGACGCGGATGGCAAGCCGGTTCGCGGCGCGGAAGTGCAAATCGTTCTGCATGGCCGCTCGCGCTTCGAGTCGTACGGCGGACCGACGACGCGCACGACGGCGGACGGCCGGTACACGATCGTTCCTCCTCCGTTCGCCCCGACCGATCAAGTGGCCGTGCTCGTGCGCGTCCCGCGTCACTCGAACGTGCGCTCGAAACCGTTCTTCATCCGCGACGCTCGAATCACCGCCGACGTCACGCTGCCGACGTTCCAGCTCTTCACCGTGCGCGTCGTCGACCCGGAGAAGAAGCCTCTCGCGAACGCGCGCGTAGCGTTCGCCGAAACGGAAGAGACGATCGGCGCGGGCGACCCGGCGTTCCTGCTCGCGGATCCTTTCGGCGCTGAAGCGGCTCGCACCAACGCGGACGGCGAAGTCGCGCTGCACCTCACGCCGAACAACTACGACTTCGCTGCGGACGCCGAGTCCTACCAGCGTCGCGCGTTCAGCAGCCAGGCGGTCGCGAAGCCGGGAGCATTCGAGATCACGCTCGCGCCGGCGTTCATCATTCGTGGCCGCGTGCATCGCAATGACGTTGGCGTCGCGAATGCCGTCATCACGGTGATGAGCGATCCAGTCGCTCGCGAGGCGACGCTCACCGATGCCCAGGGCCGCTTCGAGATCGGCGGCCTTCCTCGCGACACGTACCGGCTCAATGTGGCGAAGGACGATGAGCTCGTACAGAAAACCGTCGATGCGAAAGCGCCGTCGAACCTCGAGATCGCGCTCGACCCTGCTGGAACGTTGAACATCCGCGTGCTCGACGCCGATACGCGCGAGCCGGTGAAGGCATTCCTCTACGCGGTCCAACCCGCCGACGCGGCGCCGGGCCGCGCGCGTCCGCTCTCGCGCGGGACCGAGTCGGCGGACGGCAACGTCAAGTTGACGCTTCCGTTCGGCACGTATCGCGTCACCGTCAACGCACGCAACTACACCGCGTCGTCGCCGGCCGAGATCAACGTCACGGAACGCGAGCCGGCGATGCTCGACGTGATGCTCGATCGCGGCATCACGATTACCGGCCGCGTCATCGATGACCAGTCCACGCCCGTCGAAGGCGCGTTCGTGGTCGCGCGCGAGAACAACTCCGAACGTCGCACACAGGACGCTCCCGCGAATGCGCAATCCGCTGCCGACGGCTCGTTCAGTGTCAGCGGCATGACGTCGGAGACGATCAGCCTCGCCGTGCACAAAGAAGGATTCGTCTCCTTCCAGCAGACGCTGACGGCCAACGAGAATCTCGCGCCCGTCGAAGTGCGCTTGTCGCGCGGACTGTTGCTCGAAGGCACCGTGACGCGCGGCGGCAAGCCGGTTGCGGACGCGCTGGTCGCCGCGTCGACGTCCGCCATCGGAGGAACGCATCAGCCCACGAACACGGACGCGAACGGGCGTTTCGTGCTGCGCGGACTCATCGCCGCGCGCTACATCGTCAGCGCGTACAAAGACGAGCAGCGCGCCGAAGTGCGCAACGTCGATCCGTCGAAACAGAAAGACGTCGCACTGTCGCTCGACGATCAGGCGACCGGCATCGTCTACGGCACCGTCACCGGCATCCCCGCGCCGAGCAGCGGCAAGGTCACGCGTCGCACGGTCTTCATCTCGTCGGAAGAGAGCGGCACGGAAGGGATGATCGACGAAGCCGGCAACTACCGGATCGAAGACGCTCCCGCCGGACCCGTGTACGTCACCGCGCAGATCGAGTCGACGGGAAGCTCTCTCTCCTCGGCACGCAAGCAGGTCGTGGTGACGCCCGGACAGACGACGCGCGTCGATCTCGACGTCACCGGCGCGGTGCGCGTCTCGGGACGCGTGCTGCTCGACGGACGGCCGCTGCCTGCCGCACGCGTCTCGTTCTCGACGAACGACGGGATGATGGCTTCCACGATATCGCGCGACGACGGCGGCTACGACATCGCTCTGGCCGGACCGGGACGCTTTCGCATCTACGCGTTCGCGGAGCGCACCACGCCACGCCAGTTCTCCACCACGCGCGACATCCGCGGCGGCGAGACGATCGATCTCGATCTGCGCGAACAGATCATCGAGGGAACGATCGTCGACGCCGCGACGCGCGAGCCGATCGACGAAGCGGTGGTCACGCTGACGGCGTTCGATACGGAGATGGCGTCGATCGTCTCCGAAGTACGCGCCGAAGCGCGAGGGCGGTTCCGTTTCGAGACATCGAATGTGGGGCCGCATCGTTTGACCGCCGCCGCACGCGGCTACGCGCAACGCACGGTCACCCTCAACCTCGGCGGCCCGTCCGCGCTCACGCCGTTCGCCTTCGAGCTCTCGCCCGTCACCGAGCTGCGCGTGCGCGTCATCGACGCGAAGACCAACGCGCCGCTCGAAGCGAGCCTCTACCTCACCGACGCCGACGGCAACTACATCCCCGTTCGCGCGGAGCGTGCATTCGATGGGACCGCATACATTTTCTTCGCCGCGCCCGGCAAATACGGCGTCGCGGTAACGGTGTACGGCTACCAGCCGAGGCGATTCGAGGTCACGGCGCCGGGAGCGGTCGAGTTGAAGCTCGAATGACTACTCGCCGAGCTTGACCTTCAACTCACGCAACTCGTTCGTCAGCATCGCGACCTGATCTTCGAGACGCTGCACGCGCGCCGACAACGGCTCGCTCGTCGCGCGCGTGGGCTCGTCGGCGGGTGCCGATTCGTACGCCGCCTCGACGATCGCGCCGCCGACGGTGTGCGCCCAGCGCTCTTCCTTCTGACCCGGACGACGCTGCAGTTGCTTCACGAGCGGCTCGCTGTGCGCGCCCATGTCGCGCAGCGTGTCCTCGACCTCGGCAACGCTGTCGAACGAATGCAGTCGATCGCTGCGACCGCGCATCTCGCCGGCAGTTTGTGGTCCGCGCAGAAAGAGCAGCGTGAGCAGCGCCTTCTCGCCTTTCTGCAGATGCCAGACGGCGTCGAGGTTGTGATCGAAGCGCACCGCGCGCCCGCCCATCACTTTCCACACGAGCCGCTCATCCTGCAGACGATCGAGCGCGCGCTGAATCTCGCTTTCGCCGAGCTCCATCACCGGCTCGCGATTCGATTTCTGATTGCACGCCGCGACGAGCGCGTTCAACGTCAGCGGGTAGTACTCGGGGGTGGTGAGCTGCTTCTCCATCAGCGACCCGAGGACGCGGACTTCGACGGGATCGAGCGTGCGGGGAACGCGAGGGCGGTGCTTGCCTTCCGTGTCGAGCGTGGGGACGAAAACCATGCGCGCAGTCTATCAAGCGAACACCGGCGGCTTCGCATCGCGCGTGGCGCCGAAGTAGTTGTCCGCGCGCATCGCGACACTGCGTGCGAGCGACAGGAACGTCGTCATCTTTCCGCCGAACACGTTGATGAGATTGCCGTCGCGCACGACCCGCGAGTCGCGGCCGATCGCACTCGGGTTCGACGCGCGTCCGACGAGCGGACGCACGCCCGCGAACGCGGACTGCACGCCGTCGCGCGTGAGCGGCTCGCGAAAGTAGCGGTTGAAGCGCTGGATCAAATAGTCGATCTCATCCTCGGTCGCATGCACCGAGTCGAGCGGATCCTTCTGCATCACCTCGGTCGTCCCGACGAGCGTCGTCCCCTTCCACGGCAACACGAAGAACACGCGCCGATCCGTCGACGACTGCAGCAGCAATCCGCGATCGCTCACCCGGTTCCGCAACACGATGTGCGATCCGCGCACGAGCGACAGCACGTACGACGCCGCGATGCCGTTGCGTCGCAGCAACTCATTCATCCACGGACCGGCCGCGTTGATCACGAGCTCGAAGCGCTCACTGCCGAAGCGATCCGACTCGACGAGCCACGAGTTGCCGTCGCGCTCCAGCGACTCGACGCGCGTGTTCTCGCGAATCTCCGCGCCGTCGCGAATCGCCGACGCAACGACGGTGCGAACGAGCGCGAAGTCGTCGACCTGCGCATCCCAGTACGAAAACCCGCCGCGCAGTCCGTCGGTCGTCAGCGGCGCGAGTGCCGTGAGCTCGTCGACGCTGCGCACGCGATGACGCTGCAAATTCTCGCGACCCGCAAGCACGTCGTAGAGCACGAGGCCGAGTCGGATCATCGCGCGGCTGCGTGGACTGTCGGCGTACACGGGCAGCAGCACTTCCATCGGCTTCACGAGCTCCGGCAGATGTCGCAGCAACCACGCGCGTTCACGCAGTGACTCGCGCACCAGTCCGAAGTGAAGATGCTCGAGGTAACGCAGCCCGCCGTGAATCATCTTCGTCGTCGCCGACGACGTCTGCGCGCCGCAGATCCCTTTCTCGAACAGGGTGACGTCGTAGCCGCGCCGCGCAAGCTCCCACGTGATCCCGCACCCGTTGATCCCCCCGCCGATGACGGCAATCTGTTTGGTTGCCGGTTGTCGGTTGCCGGTTGTCGGGAGAACGAGGCCGGTCATGCGAAATCCCTCGACAGCATTCTCACTGCCAAAGTCTGCACGAGACCGAACTTGATCTCATCGTGCCCCCGACAACCGGCAACCGCCAACTACCAACCGCGTCCTTGGCAAATCCTTCGCAATGAGGGTCCAGCGGGATGAGCGTACCTGCGCATGTAGTACCGGAAGTCACGGATGACGCAAGCGGCGATCTCGCCGTAATGTTGACGGGAGGCGGGGCTCGGGCGGCGTATCAGGTCGGCCTGCTCAAAGGAATCGCCCGGCACTTCCCGCGGCTCAAGTTTCAGATCGTGACCGGCGTTTCCGCCGGCGCCATCAACGCGGTTTACCTCGCCGCGCAGACCGGCACGCTCTCCGAAAAAGCAGAGCAGCTCGATCGCATGTGGTGCGAGCTGAGTTGCGATTCGATCTACCAGTTCGACTGGAAAGCGTTTCTCCCCTTCCGATCCGCGCTCGCCTCGGTGATGCCGAAGAAGACGCGCTGGACGCAGTCGCAGCCGCACGGCATCGTCGACACGACACCGCTGCGCAATCTGCTCTGCCGCATCCTCAACGTTCCGCCCGGAACACCGATCGAAGGCATTGAAAAGAACATCCGCTCCGGCGACCTCTCCGCGTTCGCGCTGATGACGCTCGACTACTCGACCGGCCAGACCGTGCGCTGGATGCAAGGTCCGAACGACGACGGGTTCGAAGGCGCGAATCGCCGCGTCGCGATGACACGCTTCACGATCGAGCACGTGCTCGCATCCGCGGCACTGCCGTTCGTCTTCCCCGCCGTGAACATCAACGGCGAGTGGCACGGCGACGGCGGCATCCGTCTCGCCGCTCCGCTCTCGACTCCCGTGCACATGGGCGCGCGTCGCATCATCGCGATGTCGACCGGCTACCAACGCTCACTCGATGAAGCATCGACGCCCGTCGTCAGCGGATATCCCCCGGCCGCGCAAATCCTCGGGCAGCTCGTCAACGCCGTGTTCCTCGACGTGATCGACGAAGACGTCGCGCGCATGCAACGCATGAACGACCTGCTTCGCAAGATGGCACCGCACGAACGCGACGGTTTGAAGCCCGTCGACCTGCTCGTGCTGCGACCGTCCGTCGACCTCGGCAAGCTCGCCGGTCAATACGAACGCTACCTCCCGCGAAAGATGAAGCTGCTCGTGCGCGCCCTCGGCGGAAAAGAAACGGAATCGCCCGATTTTCTGTCGCTGCTGCTCTTCGAGCCGTCGTACACGCGACGCCTCATCGATCTCGGCGAAGCGGACGTCGACACGCGACTTCCCGACATTCGCGCGTTCCTCGGCGAGCAGGCGCACTGGCCCGCCGCGGCCCCAGCCGTTTATTGACCTAGGCGTTTCGCCCGGACCTCCCTCTATAATCCCGTCGCATAACGATGGCGGTCCTACATCTGGAGTTGCTGGGGGATTTTCGGCTGCGGACCGAGTCGGGATCACTGGTTACGATCTCGGCCAAAAAATCGCAGGCCATGCTCGCGTATCTCGCGGTCAAACCGTCGCAGCTCGTTTCGCGCGACAAGATGGCCGGCTTGCTGTGGAGCAGCACGGCGCCCGAGCAGGCGCGGCAGAGCCTGCGACAGACACTTTCGACGCTTCGCAAGGAGCTCGCGCAAGTGTCGCCGCAGAAGATCCTCGTCGAGGAAGGTGACTTCCTCTCGCTCGATGCATCGCTGATCTACGTCGATGTCGTGGAGTTCGAACAGCTCGTGGCAACCGGAACGGCCGAGGCGCTGGATCCGGCGACGCGGTTGTACGCGGGAGATTTCCTCGACGGCTTCCAGATCGACGAAGAGAAATTCGACCAATGGGTCATCGCCGAACGCGATCGCCTGCATCGCCTGGCGTTGCGCGCGCACTCGCAACTCGTCGAGCAGCTCTCCCGTCACGGCTCGATCGATGAGGCCGTCGGCATCGCCCAGCAGTCGCTGCGCATCGATCCTCTGCAGGAGGCGGTGCACCGCACGCTGATGAAGTTGTACATGCAGGGCGGCGATCTGTTGAACGCGCTGCAGCAGTACGACACGTGCGCGAAGATCCTCCGCCGCGAGCTCGACGTCGAGCCCGATGCGCAGACCAAGGCGCTCGAACAGGAAATCGTGCAGTTGCGCAAACGCCGCGTCGCATCGGCGACGCCCGAACGCGATGCGCGCAAGACTGTACTCGTCGTCGAAGACAACGTTCTCAATCGCGAGCTCACCAACGCCGTGCTCAAGACCGCCGGCTACAACGTGCTGCTCGCGCAGGACGGCGCGGATGCGCTGATGCTCATGGGCCGCGAGCGTGTCGACCTGATGCTGCTCGACGTCGACCTGCCGTTCATCGACGGACACAAAGTCCTGCAGGCGCTGCACGAGAAAGGCATCGACGTGCCGACGATCTTCGTATCCGGCCTGCCGGGCGAAGAGCCGGAAGTGAAGGCGTTCGAGATCGGCGCGTCAGACTTCATTCGCAAGCCGGTGAAGAACTCAGTCCTGCTTGCGCGCGTGAGTAAAGTTTTAAAGTGAGGCGTACGGGGGACGGCAGTTCGCCGTCCTTAGCCCGTCGCTCCCTCCTTCACCCCGCCCCACACCTTCGCGATCGCCGCGGCACTTCTCTCGATGTCTTCGGTCGTCGTCGACCAGTTTGAAATCGAGATGCGCATCGCCGCGAGGCCGTGCCACGTGGTCCCGCCGAGCCAGCACGTGCCTTCACGCTGCACGCCCGCGATGACCGCGCGCGTCCGATCGTCATCGTTGCCGAATCGCACGAGCACCTGATTCAGCGTCACGTCGTTCAACACTTCGACGCCGGGCACGTCGCGCAGCAACTTCGCCATCTGTTGCGCCTGCGCGCAATTGCGTTCGATGAGCGATGCGACACCTTCGCGGCCGAGATGGCGCAGCGCTGCGTAGACGGTGATGCCGCGGCCGCGGCGCGAGAACTCCGGAACCCAGTCGACCGCATCGCGCTCGATGCCGCTCGTCTGCACCAGATACGCCGCCGTCGACGTCATCGCATTCCGATGATCCTCGGCGTGCTTCACGATCGCGACGCCGCAGTCGTACGGCACGTTGAGCCACTTGTGCGCGTCCGTCGCCCACGAGTCCGCGAGCTCGATTCCATCCGCGTGATGTGCGATCTCCCGCGATGCACGGGCCCAGAGTCCGAACGCACCGTCGACGTGCAGCCACGCGTCGTGCTCGCGCGCGATCTCCGCGATCTCGCGCAGCGGATCGAATGCGCCCGTGTTCACGTTGCCGGCCTGCGCACAGATGATCGTCGGACCGGACACGTTCTCGAGCACGTCGCGCAAACGATCGGCGCGCATGCGGCCCTGCTCGTCCGTTTCGACGCGCAACAGCGCCTTCGTGCCGAAGCCGAGGTAGCGCATGGCGACGTCGATCGTGACATGCGACTCGGCGCTGGTGACGAGATTGATGTGCGGCGAACCGGCGAGACCGTCGGCTTCGACGTCCCAGCCCGCGCGGCGCAGCACGCCGTGTCGCGCCGCGGCGAGACAGGTGAAGTTCGCCATCTGACAGCCGGTGACGAAACCGACGCCCGACTCGCGCGGCAGATCGAGCACGTCGAGCAGCCACTCGCGTGCGATGTCTTCGAGCACGGAGCTGAGCGGCGAGGTCGCGTAGATGCCGGGGTTCTGATCCCACGTGCTGATCAGCCAG
>DASVNL010000267.1:0-6142 GCA_036383875.1 Thermoanaerobaculia bacterium | reverse complement strand
GGGCGCGAGATCGTGTAGAGCAGCATCACCGCCGCGAACACGAGGATCAGGAACACGACGCCGTCGACGAGCGACGTGACGATGAGGATCTTGCGACGCGCAACCGGCTCGAGGAGCGGATCGAGCAGGAGCACGGTGCGGATCACGAAGGACGCGGCGAAGCCGAGGAGCAGCACGACGCTGACGATTTCGAGCGCGTTGGCGATCGTGCGCGGACGTCCGGGCGTCGTGCGATTGAGAAGCGTGCCGCCGAAGGCGAGGATCGGAGTCGCGATGAGCAGCACCGCGGCGAAGTCGGAGATGAACCAGATGAAGACGTCGCGCCAGACGAGCAGCACACCCGGCGCGTGCGTGACGACGAGGAGGTTGCCCGCGAACGCGCAGACGATGCTGTTGAGCAGCGTGCCGAAGAACAGAAACGCGACGAGCGACTTCATGTCGCGCAGATCGCGCGAGAGATCGCGGCGCAATCGGAAGACGAGCCACGGGATGAAGCCCTGCAGCGAGCCGATGAGGCCACTGAGCACGAGGCCTTCGAAGTCGGCGTTGGTGTGCCACGGCGTGACGAGCGTGCCGAGGATGATGCCGATCGCGGCCCACGGCCCGAACATCATGAACGCGAGCACGGACACCGCGGCGGCGGGATAGAGAATCGACACGCCATTGCCGATCACGAAGGTCTCGCCCAGCGCATTGAAGAGCGCAAAGACGACGAACGTGACCGCGATTTGACCGAGTCGGACGAAGACGACGCGTGCTGCCATGTGCGGATCTGAGGGGATTGTACGGGCACGAATTAGACTGCGCGCCATGCATTTCTCGACCACGGCCATTCACACCGGCGCTGAGATCGACAACGAGACCGGCGCGATCGCGCCGCCCATCCATCTGTCCACCACATTCGAACGCACCGGCGAAGGGGAGGCGTCGCGCGGATTCAGCTACATCCGCGATGAGAATCCGACGCAGGGGCGGCTCGAGGAAACACTCGCCGCGATCGACAGCGCGGCGGCCGCGCTGGTATTCGGCTCGGGCATGGCCGCCGGCGCCGCGTTGCTGCAAGCCTTGCCGCGCGGCTCGCACGTGTTGCTGCCCGACGATTGCTACTACGGCTATCGCGCACTCGCGGAGTCGTACTTCGATCGCTGGGGTCTGACGTGGGACGCGGTCGGGATGGAAGATCTCGACGCGGTGCGCAACGCGATGCGCGACACGACGAAGGTGATCTGGGCGGAGACGCCGTCGAATCCGCTGATGAAAGTCGTCGATCTCGCAGCGCTCGCGCAGATCGCACACGACCGCGGCGCGTCATGCGTCGTCGACGGAACGTTCGCGACGCCGGCGTTGCAGCGTCCGATCGAGCTCGGCGCCGACGTCGTCCTCCACTCGACCACGAAGTACCTCGGCGGACACTCCGACGTGCAGGGCGGGTCTCTCGCTTTCAAAAATCGCGACGCCTGGTTCGACGAGACGCTGCACGTGCGCAAGCTCGTCGGCGGAGTCGGCTCGCCGTTCAACTCGTGGCTCGTGCTGCGCGGTATTCGCACGCTCGGCGCGCGCATGCGCGTTCATTGTGAAAACGCGATGGACGTCGCGACGTTCCTCGCGTCGCACCCGCGCGTCGAAGCGGTGTACTACCCGGGACTCGCATCGCATGCCGGTCACGAGATCGCGAAGCGTCAGATGAGCGCGTTCGGCGGGATGCTGTCGTTTCTCGTGCGCGGCACGCGTGAGGAGGCGCTCGCGATCACGCAGCAGACGAAGCTCTTCATCGCCGCGACGTCGCTGGGCGGCGTCGAGAGTCTGATCGAGCATCGCAACTCGAGTGAAGGTCCGGCCAGCCGCACGCCGCCGAACCTGCTGCGCGTTTCAGTCGGGCTCGAGGATTCGCGGGATCTGATCGCGGATCTGGACGCCGCACTGAAATAGAATCCCATCCATGGCCAAGAACTTCGAAGTCGTGTGTCCCTGCTGCCAGACGACGCTCGTCATTGATCGCATCAGCGGCGAGGTGCTGTTGCACAAGGCCAAGGAGATCCGCGCGTCCGGCTCGCTCGAATCGATGGTGGCCGGTCTCGAGTCGCAGAAGACCGAGGCGGAGAAGCGGTTCGAGAAACAACTCGAGTCGCAGAAGGACCGGGCCCGGATTCTGGAAGAGAGATTCAAGGAAGCGCTGCAACGCGCCGAACAATCGGATGAGAAGTACGTGAATCCGATGGACATGGACTGAGAGTGACGACGACAACTGAGCCGATTCTCCCCGAACACTTCGATCCCGACGCCGCAGCACCTTCCGACAGCGGCATGTACGGACTTCCGTTTCTCGCCGAACACTCGCGCGTGGTGATCGTGCCCGTGCCGTTCGAAGCGACGACGTCGTACGGCGGCGGCACGTCGAAAGGTCCGGAAGCGGTCTTCGAGGCGTCGAAGCAGGTCGATCTCTTCGATCACGAGACGGGACGTCCGTATGCGCAAGGCATCGCGATGCTGCCCGTGTCCGAGCTCGTCTCAGACTGGAACGCGGACGCGAAGAAGATCGCCGCGAAGGTGATCGAGCACGGTGGCGTCGTCGACGAGAACACGGCCGAGGCGGCGGCGAAGGTCAATGCGTACAGCGAGCAGATGAATCAGTGGGTCTACGAACAGACCTCCGCACTGCTGCACGCCCGCAAGATGCCGGTCATCCTCGGCGGCGATCACTCTGTGCCGTTCGGCGCGATGCGCGCGTACGCCGAGCACTATCCGAACTACGGGATTCTCCACCTCGACGCACACGCGGACTTGCGCGACGCGTACGAAGGCTTCACCTGGTCGCACGCGTCGATCTTCAACAACGTGATGCGCAAGATCGACGGCGTCGCGAAGCTCGTGCAAGTCGGCGTCCGCGACCTCGGCCAGTCCGAGCGCGCAATGATCGACGAGTCGAACGGCCGCATCGTCTGCTTCTACGACTCCGACCTCGCCGCGCGCAAAGAAGAGGGCGTTCCGTTCGCGAAACTCGCGGACGAGATCGTCGCCGCGCTGCCGCAGGACATCTATCTCTCGTGGGACATCGACGGATTGGATCCCACGCTTTGCCCCGGAACCGGCACGCCCGTGCCGGGCGGCTTGTCGTGGAACGAAGCGATCGGTCTGTTGCGCGCGATCAAACGCAGCGGCAAACGCATCATCGGCCTCGACCTCTGCGAAGTCTCGCCGGGCGAGACGGAGTGGGACGCCAACGTCGGCGCGCGCCTGCTCTACAAGATGATCGGCTTCGCTTTGTTGACCCAGTAACGACCCAAGAGTCAATCCTGAGCGAAGCCGAAGGATCATCGGAGCCTCCTCGAGGCATGATCATCGCGAGGGCTCCATTGATCCTTCGACGTTGCTCAGGATCGACTGATGGCAGCCAAGATCCGATCCACGTGCACGTGGCAGTCCTCGACGATGATGCGGACGCGTTCCGCGGGTGAGCCTGCGATCGCGGTCCCGGCGACGTATACGCCGGGCACGTTCGTTTCCATCGTCGACTCGTCGATGCGTGGCTTGCAGTCCGCGCCTTGCAGGTCGACGCCGAGCATGTCGAACAATCGCGTGTCCTGGCGATAGCCGGTGAGGAGCAGGACGAAGTCCGCGCGGATCTCGCCGATCGGGTCGAGCACGACGGAGCCTCCGCGAATCTCGCGCGGCGTGGTGCTGGGCAGGAACTTCACGCGCTCGTCGCGGATCATCGAGCGGATCTCGGGCAGCAGCCAGAACTTCACGGTGGTCGCGTCGAACTCGTCGCGGCGATAGGAGAGTGTGACGTGCGCGCCCGCGCGCTGACAGCGCACCGCTGCTTCGATCGCGGAATTGCGACCGCCGACGATCAACAGCTCCTTGTCAAAGTACGTGTGCGGATCGTGGAAGTAGTGGCTGACGTGCGGCAGGTCTTCGCCTGGAATGCCGAGAAGCTTCGGGGCGTGCATCGCGCCGACGGCGAGGATCACGCGATCGACACGGTAAACATGTTGACCGTCGACGGCGCGCGTGTGCAACTCGAATGAACCGTCGTCGAGACGCCGAACGTTTTCGACACGCTCGTACGTGCGCACGTCGAGGTCGAACTGCTGGACGATCGAGCGGAGGTAGGCGAGGAACTCCTCACGCTTCGGCTTCTCCTGATCGGCGACCTGAATCGGCACGCCCGCGATTGCGAGACGTTCGGCGTTCGAGTGGAACGGCATCCCGAGCGGATACCACTGCATCGTCGCGCCGATCTGCGCGGCGTCGAACTGCACGTAGTCGATGCCGGCGCGCTTGAACGCGACGGTGAGCTCGAGACCGATCGGTCCCGCGCCGATGATGGCGGCCTTCACTGGCCGAGCTCTCGGAGCACGTCCGACTTCGCATCAATCATCACGTGATGCTCGAGCCCGAGGAGGTCTGCGATCTTGCGGACGAGATAGCCTTCGTAGTCGGTCAGCGTGCCGTCGCTATAAACGAGACGCCACATCGTTTTCACGATGTCGATGCGTTCCGCGAGCGACGAGTTTTTGCGGATGTAGTTCGTCAGCGCGAAATGATCGACCGCCTTGCGGCGGATTTCGTCCGCGGCTTCGATGAGCTCGTCGGCGTCTTCAGTCGACAGTTGGAACTTCCGCGAGAGGAACCCGGTCACGTCGCCATCCTCGGCCGGCGTGAACGCGCCGTCGGCGTGGGCGATGTCGAGCAGGACTGCTGCGGTGGCCAGTCGAAGGGGATCGTGGTGGTAGCGAGGCTGAGGCTCGGAGGTGCGGCCGGTCAGCATGTCGAGGATTCTTGCGATGCTCACCGCGCGAGTTTAATAAACTCCGCGTCTATGCGAGTCCCCATCGAGCAACTCGGTAACGACGCACACACCTGGATCTTCGGCATTTCTCCGGCACTCGACGCCGCACAAGGCGAGGCGCTGCTGCAGCACGTCGACGCATTTCTCGACAAATGGGCGTCGCACGGCACGCCGATCCGCGGCGCGCGCGAGCTGCGCGAGGGCAGTTTTCTGGTCATCGCCGCGGATGCGAAAGACGAGCGCTCCGGCTGCTCGATCGACCGGATGTTCGGCACGCTGAAGATGCTCGAGCAGCAGCTCAACGTGCAGATCCTCGACGGCACGCGCGTGTTTCTGCGCGACGACGCCGGCGTGCGCGCGGTGCCGCGCAGTGAGTTCCGCAAGGTCGCGAACGAGGAGACGCACGTCTTCGACGTCACCGCCGAACAGTTGGGAGAAATCCGACAGGGCGGGTGGGAACGTCGCGCCGGCGATTCCTGGCACCGGCAATTGCTGTAACCTCGCAGCATGAACATCGAGATCCGACGCGCGACTTCGAATGATGCGAACCGCGCGACGGAGATCGCGCGCACCGCGAAAGCACATTGGGGCTATCCGTCCGAATGGCTCGCGGCGTGGGAAGACGACCTCACGATCGTCGACGCGGACATCGAACGGCACGCGACGTTCGTGGCGTCGCTCGACGGCGAGATCGTCGGGGTTTGCCAACTGCAGCGCTCCGAGGAACACGTGTTCCTCGAACACGTCTGGGTCGATCCGCGCGCGCATCGCATGGGCGTCGGACGCGCGCTCGTCGCACAGGCACAGCGCGAGTCGCGTGGCGTGATGGCGATCGTTGCCGATCCGAACGCGGAGCCGTTCTACTTGCGACTCGGCGCGCGTCGCGTCGGTGAGGTCGCGGCGCCGATGCCGGGTGCGCCGGATCGCACGTTGCCGTTGTTGGAGCTCGACGGATCGCGGTGAGGAACGGCGGGCTGAGAGCCCCGCCGCTCCACAGGAAACGATCGTTAGATGCCGAGGGCGCGGGAGACGAGCGCTTTCTGCTGGTCTTCGTGGCGGTGATGCGAGCCGGTCGCCGGCGCCGCCGCAACGGGGCGTCCGACGTACTGCAGCTTCTGACCATCTTTCACGAGTGACTGCAGGCGTTCGTGGAGGAACGGCCACGCGCCCATGTTGCGCGGCTCTTCCTGCACCCAGATGATCTCCGTTGCACCCGGATACTGCGCGAGCGCGTCGACGAGCATCTGCTGCGGATACGGATAGAACTGTTCGAGGCGCAGGATCGCGACGTTCGCGCTCGCTTTGTCGCGCGCTTGTTTGAGGTCGTAGTAGACCTTGCCCGTCGTGATG
>DASVNL010000266.1:0-1973 GCA_036383875.1 Thermoanaerobaculia bacterium | reverse complement strand
GGCGTCGGCGGCCAGAAGAATTCGATCTCTGTCTCTGCATCGGACGCGCCGATCGACGCGCGCACGTCGCGCAGCATCGCCTCGTACACCGCGAGCGTGCGCTCCTCGCCGATGTCCGCGGCCAGTCGCGTCTTCACGCGTCCGAGCTCCGGCAGGCGCGCGAATACGAGCAGGCGCTGCGGCTGTGGGGAGATGGTCCGAAACACGGCGCGAGTATATTCGTCGCGTCATGGCGATTGCGCTCCTCACCGACTTCGGCACGCGCGATCCGTATGTCGCCGCGATGAAGGGCGTGCTCGCGTCGCGCACGCAAACGCCGGTGCACGATCTCTCTCACGACGTCGCTCCCTTCGACGTCCTCGGCGCCGCCTGGTTCCTCGGCAGCATCATTCGCTACTGGCCCGCCGGCACGATCTTCGTCTGCGTCGTCGACCCCGGCGTCGGCACGGCGCGCAACATCGTCGCGCTCGAACGCGATGGCCGCGTGTTCCTTGCTCCCGACAACGGACTGCTCACGTTCGCAGGCGCCGGTCGCGCGTTCGCGGTCACGAATGAATCGCTGTTCCTGCCGAACGGCAGCACCACCTTTCACGGACGCGATCGATTCGCGCCCGTCGCCGCGGCACTCGCGAACGGCTTGAATCTCGAAGATGTCGGACCTGCGCTCGATCGCATCGTGAGATTGCGTTACGACGCGCCGCGATTCGAAGACGACGTCGTGCGCGGCACGATCGTCGCGGTCGATCGCTTCGGCAACGCGATCACGGACATCGAACAGTCGCGCGTGTTGTTTGCGCCGTTCGGACTGCGTGTGCGCGACGTGACCATCGAGCGCGTCGAGTCGAACTACGGCGATGCCGCGCCCGGACCGTTTCTCATCATCGGCTCGAGCGGCTGCATCGAGATCTCGATCGCCAACGCCAGCGCCGCCGAACGCCTCGGGCTGCGGCGGCTCGAGCGCGTCGAGCTTTTCCCGCTGCCCGTATAATCGCGAGCGTCTCGCAATGCCTTCTCCGAAAGACCGCCGCCGCTCCGAGCGCTTCCCGACCGCGTCGATTCCGGTGCAGCTCTCCGACGTCGACGGCGAGTTGATCGATCTGAGCCTGCACGGCGCCGCGGTCATTCATCGCTCGCCGGTCAAAGCCGCCACCGCGGCGACGCTCATCTTTCCGAGCTACGGCGGGATTTACGTCCCGTGCGAAGTGCTGCGCTCCATCGTTCAAGTGCGACGGACGGAGGCAGGTCCGGAGTACGTCTTCCGCTCCGCAATCGTCTTCTCGCCGCTGTCCGCGGAGCAGGAACAGCCGCTGAAAGAGTTTCTGACGATTCAGATCCAGCGACTCGCCGACGCGCGCAAAGCCGCGTTGTCGGGTGGAGCGGCGGGCTCTTAGCCCGCCGGATTGCTAATTGTCGTCGGGCTAAGAGCCCGCCGCTCCACGCGTTCCGACGTACTCGCTGAAGATTCCCAGCGCGACTCCGCGATTCGCTTCCGCGAATCCTGCGTTGCGCATCGCGTCGAGGATCACGTTTGGGCGCACGCAGTCGCGCGTCGTTTCCCAGTAGTACGTGAACACCTCGGCCGTGCGCGGGTTGCCGGTGCGCATGCGGATGATCGCAGGCGCGATCTTGCCCATGTACAAGCCCATGAATGCGCGGGCGACGCGCGACTCGGGCGCGGTGATCTCCATGATTAGCAGCTTTCCGCCGGGCTTGAGCACGCGATGACATTCGCGAAATACGACGTCGAGATCGGCGAAGTGTCGCATCGCGAATCCGATGCTGATGCGATCGACGGACGCGCTGCGCAACGGCAGAGACTCCGCGGGCGCCTGCACTTTCGCGCTGTCGGTCTGGCCCGAGCGCAGCATGCCGATGCTCGGATCGACGCCGATGATCGTGCGCGGATCTTTCGTGAGCTCGGCCGCGGCGCGCGCGACCGGTCCGGTGCCGCTCGCGAGGTCGAGGAGTCGCAT
>DASVNL010000265.1:0-2602 GCA_036383875.1 Thermoanaerobaculia bacterium | reverse complement strand
CGCTGGTGGGCCGTGCTCGCGTACGTCGTGCTGTTCGTGGTCGCGATCTGGCTGCTCAATCGCTGGCGCATGCGGCAGCTCAAGCGCAAGAACCGCATGCTCGAAGACCTCGTGCTCGCGCGCACGGAAGAGATTCGCGCGCAGGCTCGCGAGCTCGAAACGCTCGACCGCATCGTCGAAGTCGTGAATCGCGAAGTCGTGCTCGAGAACGTTTTGAAGACGCTGCTCGAACAATGCATGCGCCTCTTCCCGCAGGCGGAGAAGGGCGTGTTCCTGATGTTCGATCACGAGACGCGGCGCACCGAAGTCGCGGCGTCGTCGGGATACGACCCCGAGTTGTTCCGCGGCGTCTCGATGTCGTTCGAAGAAACGATGCGCCGCTACTCGGAGCACGCACAGCAGCTCGAAGAGGGCGTCTATCTCATCAACTCGACGGACATGACGCGGCTCGCGGGGCGCGAGAAGATCGCGCATCTGCCGACGCCGAAGGCGATGCTCGCGACAGCGGTCACGCTCGGCGGACGCATGGAAGGCTTCCTCATCTTCGACAACTTCCGCGATGAGAACGCGTTTCGCCGCTCCGATCTGAAGAAGCTGGCGCGCGTGCGCGAGCATGCAGTGTCGGCGATCGCGAAGGCGCGCATCCTGCGCGAACTGCAGGTCAAGAATCAGCAGGCCGAAGAAGCGAATCGCGCGAAGAGCACGTTCCTCGCGAACATGTCGCACGAGCTGCGCACGCCCATGAACGCGATCATTGGCTTCTCGGAGATTCTCGTCGAGCGCCTCAGCGATCAGATTCCGCCGAAATACACGGGCTTCCTGCGCTCGATCCTTTCATCGGGACAACATCTGCTCTCGATCATCAACGACATCCTCGATCTCTCGAAAGTCGAGGCGGGGAAGATGGAGCTGTATCCCGAAGTGTTCCCGGTGCGTCCCGCGATCGAGAGTGTCTGCGCGGTGATGAAGGGACTGTCGGGCAAGAAAGGGATCGTGTTCGAGATCGACGTCGCGGACGACGTCACGGATCTCGAGACCGATCACGCGAAGTTCAAGCAGATCCTCTACAACCTCTTGTCGAACGCAGTGAAGTTCTCGCAGAGCGGAACGACGGTGACCATCCGCGCGCGCATCGTCGGCGAGAATCTCGCGATCTCCGTGCGCGATCACGGCATCGGCATCTCGCCCGATCATCTCGCCGTGATCTTCGACGAGTTCCGCCAGATCGACACGACGACGAGCCGCACGTACGGCGGCACGGGACTCGGGCTGTCGCTCGTGCGCAAGTTCGTCGAGTTGCAGCGCGGGTCGGTGTCGGTGCGCAGCACGCCCGGCGAAGGAAGCGACTTCACGTTCACGCTGCCGCTGCGATTCGCAGGAGCGGCGATCCCGAGTCCGATCGTCGGACCGGACGGCACGGTCGTACCGCCGGGCGAGCGCGTGCTCGTCGTCGAGGATGAAGACGAGGCGTTCGACACGCTGAGCGCGTATCTCCATTCGGCGGGTTACACGCCGATTCGCGCGCGTTCCGGCGAGGAAGCGCTGAAGCTCGCACGCACGATGAAGCCGCACGCGATCACGCTCGATCTCGTGTTGCCGGGCATGGAAGGGTGGCAGGTCCTGCGCGAATTGAAGAGCGACGCGGCGACGTCGGGCACGCCGGTGATCATCGTGTCGATGCTCGACAATCGCGAGCTCGCCCTCGCAGTCGGCGCGGACGATTACTTCGTGAAGCCGGTGGAGTGGCCGCGATTGCTGCGACGGCTCGCGGAGATGACGGGCCGCGGCTCGCTGCCCCGCAACGCTCGAATTCTCCTCGTCGACGACGATCTCGGCGTCCACGACATGGTCGAGCAGGCGCTCATGAACGAAGGCTACGTGCTCGAACGTGCGACGTCGGGCAAGGAAGCGCTGGAGCGGATGGAGAAGTCGCGTCCCGACGCGATCATTCTCGATTTGATGATGCCGGAGATGAGCGGCTTCGAGCTCGCAGAGATTCTGCGACAACGCGAGTCGACATCGCGGATTCCGATCGTCGTGCTCACGGCGAAAGACCTCACCGCGGAAGACCGCGAGAGGCTTCGACTCGGTGCGAGCGGTTTGGTGATGAAGGGAAACGCTGCGAGTGCGCGGCTTATCCGTGCGATCCGGTCGCTCGCGGCTTCGGCGAGTCCCCCGGCCGCCTGATCGGCTCGACCGGCGCCTTCACCTCCGGCTCGACCGGCGGAGCGGCCTGCGGCTGGATGATCGACGTCGGCGTCGCTTCACGCGGCGTGCGCAGAATCACGGCCAGCAATCCCACGCCGATCAGCCCGATCACGAGCAGCAGGATCCCCGAGTTCGGCGTGCGCTGATTCTCGACCGCCGGCGTCGTCGCAGGAACCTGCGGAGCGCCGGCGCCCTCGCCGGCTGTCCCGGCGGCGTCCTCGCCGCCGTCGGGAGTCACGACGACGGGTTGCACGGGCGCGGGAGTCGTTGCTTGGACAGGTGCGGGCACGGGCTGCGCGACAACAGGCGCTGGCTGTGCGACGACCGGAGCCGGCTTCGCAACAACCGGAGTCGACTTTGCCACGACCGGCGTGGTTGCGCGACGGCGGCGGGG
>DASVNL010000264.1:0-1979 GCA_036383875.1 Thermoanaerobaculia bacterium | reverse complement strand
GATTGAGCAGCACGTGCGACTCGTCACTCAGCCAATCGATGTCCACGCCAGGTTCTCCAGCAGGTCGTCAAAGCCGATTCCGGTCCCGCGCGGCGCCAGCAGCCGCGCGCCATCCGACGCGATCCGCTCGATGAACGCGTCGGGCTCGTAGAGCACGTGTGTGAACAAACCGCAGCGCGCATTCGTCCGATGCGTCGCCGCGACGTACGCCGCGCCGAACTGCCCGATCGGGTGGTCCATGTAGGAGGTGACGACGATGTTGTTGTGGTTGGGCCATTCGCTGTGGACAGCCGGTTTGTGCACGAGGACATCGAATTGAGTTGGTGGTTGGCGGTTGGCAGTTGGCGGTTGGTCGTAGGCGAGCTTCAGGTTGGTTTGCTCGCGCAACGCGCGCCACGTTTCTTCATCGTAGGGACATGGATCTTCGATGAAGTCGATGCGCTCTTTCGGCAACCTCTCCGCGATCTGCACGAACTCCGCGGGGGTAAGCGTCGCGTTGAAGTCGATGCGGATGCGGACTTGGTCCGGAACGTCCAGCACTCCTTTGATCTTGATCGTGTCGAACGCGGGCGGCGGGTCGTTGCCGGGCCAGTGGCTCTCAGGAATCGTGAGTCCGTCGAACAGCGACACTCCCCGACTTCGCGCTTCGCCGTCGATTCGCGCGAGTCGCAGCGACGCTTCCGTCAGCGGCGTCGTTTCGCCGCGCCCGAGCAGCGCGAGTTGTTCGTCGAGCGGCGCGTCGCCGAGCTCGGGCCATGGATGCACGTCGGCGAATCCGTCGTCGACGCGCAACAGTGCGCCTTCGCGCGCGCCGTCACGCGCGATGCGGCTCAGCCGCTTGCGCGGCGTGAGCGTGTAACGATGTACCCAGAGGCGCATGCGTCAGAACATCGATCCGATCACGAACAGAATGCCGAACGCCCACTGCAGTCCACCCGCGAGTGCAAGGCAACGATTGAGCTCCGCACCGCGCGACTTCATCGAGCGCGCGATGACGACGATCGCGAGCGGCAGCGCGGCGAGCGTGACCAGGTACGACCACCGATTCTGCATCCATGCGATGAGCGCGACCGCGACGAATGGCGTCAGCGCGAAGAGCGCAATCTCCGCGCGCGCAAAGCCTTCGCCGAAGCGCACGACCGTCGTGCGTTTGTTCGAAACGCGATCGCCGTCGACGTCGCGCAGATTGTTGATGACGATCAGCACCGTCGCGAGTGCGCCCGCGGCGTAACCGGCGAGCAGCGCCGATCGCGTGAGTTGCAGCGAGTGGACGTAGAACGTTCCGCCCACGGCGATGAAGCCGAAGAACAGAATCACGAACAGTTCGCCGAGGCCGTGATACGCGAGCGGAAATGGCCCGCCGGTGTAGCCGTACGCCATGAAGATCGAGACGACGCCGACGACGAGCATCGGCCAGCCGCCGCGTGCGATGAGCGGGATTCCGCAAAGCGCAGCGCCCACCAAACACATGTACGCGGCGTTCATCACCGCGTCGGCACTCACAAGACCGGCCTGCGTCACGCGCACCGGTCCGAGGCGCTCACCCGTGTCCGCGCCTTTCTTGAAGTCGAGCGCGTCGTTGATGAGGTTCGTCGCGATCTGGATCAGCACCGCGCCGATGAGCGCGCACGCGAAGACCCACCACGTGATCGCCGGCGGCTCATGCGCCGCGAGTGCCGAGCCGATGAGCACCGGCACGATCGCGGCGGAGAGCGTCTTCGGGCGTGCTGCGAGAAGCCAGGTCCTCACGGGAATCGCTTGAACTTATTGAACTCGGGCTTGCGCTTCTCGACGAACGCGTCGCGGCCTTCCTGCGCTTCCTCCGACAAGTAATAGAGGAGCGTCGCGCTGCCGCCGAAGTCGAGGAGGCCGATCTGGCCGTCGCAGTCCGCGTTCATCGCGGCCTTGAGGAATCGCAGCGCCATCGGCGAGAGCGCGAGCATCTCGCGGCACCACTGCAGCGTCTCGGTCTCGAGCTG
>DASVNL010000263.1:0-12213 GCA_036383875.1 Thermoanaerobaculia bacterium | reverse complement strand
CCCGCCTGCAACAGCGACGTCTTGCCGAGTCCGGACTTGCCGAACTGCAAGAGCAACGGCACGCTCAGGATGCGGAGATACAGCTCCTCGGTTTCTCGCTTGCGTCCGAAGAAGCGCGCCGCGTCTTTGGGACCGAACGGGCCGGTGCCGGGATACCGTCTCACGCGATTGCCTTCGATCGCGCGTTCAATGCGACGCGATTCGCCCAATCCTCGAGAATCGAGTCCGCGAGCGCGTCTTCACCGCCCGGCACGTCGACGTCGATCACATGGCGATTGGCGAGATTGCTGAGAATCCCGCAGCTTCCGCATCGCACCGGAATCAGAAAGCGCAGCTTCTCGCCTTCGTACTCCGACATCTCCGACTGCCGCGCCTCCGCCTCGATGATCTCGCGATGAAACACGCCTTCCGTGCGCGCCAGCATCTCGTCGGTCTGCAGGACGATCACGTAGTCGACCATTTTCCGGATGACGCGAATCAGCTTCTGATTCCAGTCGTCGCCCGCGCGAAGATCCTGCCGGTCCTGCCAGACGTTGATGCCGCGCGCCAGGAGTTTCACCATCAGCATTTCGACGCGATCGCGGTTTTCGCTCGCGTAGCTGATGAACGCCAGCGGTGCTTTCTCCGCAGGCTGCATGAGCTCGGGCGCGACCTGCAATTTCTTGCGGGTGCTCGCTTCATACGCTTCCGCTAGTTGCCGCGCGAATGTCTCCCACTGCAGCGGTCTGAACTCGATCAGCCGGTCGCCGGAGAAAAATCCGACGACCTGCGGGCGCTCGGGATGATCGAAGAAGTGCGTGTCTTCGAACGCGATGGCTTTGTTCTGGTGGCCATAAACGTTCATCACCTGCAGCAGCACGCGCAAATACCAATTGTGAAATCCGAAGCCGATGAACAGGAACGACGCGGACGGATCGGCGAGGATCGAGCGCACCTGATCGGGCACGGACGGCGCGCCGCGCACGATGGCCACGAGAAACTCGATGAGGTCCCCTTCGGTGAGCACGAGCGACCGCGCTTCGACGTGATGTCCGAAGAGGTGATAAACGATCGGCCGATCCGGCGACGGCGTCGCGAGTCGCGGCGTGTAGATCGGGCGAAATCCGTAATAGCCCTTCTGCGGCGCCTTCCCTTCCGTCTCCGCGAACGCGTTGAACATCAGACTGTCGGGCGACGCGCTGATGCACAATCGAAACGGCAGCTTCGCGAGATCGCGATGAAAGTCGGTCGTCGCGCTGGCCTCGCGCTCGTAGAAATCCTGCACCGCGAGGTCGAGCTCCACGCGATCCTGACGCGTGCGGTAGTAAAGATCGGCCGCTCGATGAAGATCCGGCGAGCCTCCCGTGACGCCGATCGACTCGAGCAACTCCTCGGCGAGCAGCGTGTCGAGCGGGCGGCGCTCGGGATCGTCGGGACGAACGGCGACGCGCGGCCCGAGGACGAGCACGCAGTCGCCGCGATTGATGCGCTCCACCAGCCCACGCAACTCCCGCATCTCACGGTCGTGTTGTCGCGACGTCTCCACCTGCACACTCCTCCCCTGACTCGAAGTTCAGCGGACGAGTGATTTTACAACTACACGATCAGACGCTTGCGGACCGCGTACAGCACGATCTCCGCGGTGCTGTGCAGATTGAGCTTCTGCATGAGGTTCGCGCGATGCGTCTCGATCGTCGAGACTCCGACGTCGAGCAGTGCGGCGACCTCTTTGTTCGCGCGCCCTTCGGCGAGCAACTGCAGGACTTCCTTCTCGCGATCGGTCAGGAGATCGTATGAGTCCGTCAATCCGCGCTGCTGTAACTGCGCCATGTACTCCTCGGCGAGCACGCCACTGACGGCCGGGCTGAAAAACGACTTCCCCGCGGCCACCGCGCGAATCGCCGGCAGCAGATCCTCGTCCGTCGCGTCTTTGAGCAGATACCCGCGCGCACCGGCGTTGATCGCGCGCATCACGTACGACTCGTCGAGATGCATGCTCAGCATGATGGCCTGCGGACGCGGATCCATCTTCTGCGATCGCGCCGCGACGTCGATGCCATTCAGTTTCGGCATGGCCACGTCGAGGATGAGCAGATCGGGATGATGCTCTTCGCACAAGCGCAACGCTTCGAGACCATCGGACGCCTCCGCGACGACCTCCACCGAATCCTCGGTCTCGAGCAGCGAGCGCATGCCGCGCCGCACGATGGAATGATCGTCAGCCAACAGCACGCGCACGTTGGGCCTCCTCAATCGATACGACCGGCGACAGCGTGACCGGCATCGTGACGCGAAGCTCAGTGCCGCTCGGACGACGCCGGCCGGCATCGAACGTACCGTGCAGCTCGCGCACGCGCTCCTCGATTCCGATCAGCCCCATGCCGCGATTGCGTCCCGGATCGATGCCGACGCCGTCGTCCGCGATGACGAGATCGAGCGTGTTTCTCTCGACGCGCAGCGCGATCTCGATCCGTTTCGCGTGTGCGTGTCGCGCGCAGTTGGTGAGCGCTTCCTGGACGATGCGATAGATGCCAGTTCGATGTTGATCGGGAAGCAGGTCGATCTCGCCGGACAGCGCGAGGTCGATGGGCGTGCCGTAGCGGCGACGGAAATCGCGGACGAGCCATTCGAGCGCGGGCTGCAATCCGAAGTCGTCGAGCATGCTCGGACGCAATCCCATCACGAGGTCGCGAACGGATCGCAGGATCGTATCGAGCAATCGCTTCGCCTCGGCAATCGCATGTGCGAGCTGCGTATCCGAGCCCGAACTTCCACGCGCGCGATCGGCGCGGCCGATCTCCATGCGCAACGCGGTCAGCATCTGGCCGACGTGATCGTGCAACTCGCGCGTGAGTTTCTTTCGCTCCTCTTCCTGCGTCGCGACGAGTTGCTGCGAGAGCAATCGCATTTCGTGTTCGGCGCGTTCGGCATGTTCGCGCTGACGCTCGGAACGACGCTCGAGCATTCGCAGTCGAACGACGGCGACGAATGCGACGACAAAGCCGAGGAGAAGCGTGCGCCAGAGCCGACGATGAAGATCCGCGCGAAACGTCGCGAGCCTGCGAGTGACCTCGGCGCGTTGCGTCGCGAGATTGGTGTTGTTGAGCTGCTCGATGTCCGTCGCGATCGATAGCACCGCTTCACGCCGCGGGAGAACTTCGCGACGCAGGAAGCGCCCGCTGCGCATCACCTTTTCGTACGCCGACCATTCGAACAGCGGCTCGAACGCCTGCCAGTGCTCGTCGATCCGTTTCTCCAGGACGTCCACGCGTGGTCCGGCCTCGGGCGGAACAAGCGTGCGCAGACGCTTGACGCTCGCAGCCTGTTTTTGACGAAGCGTTGTGAGGTTTTGTCGATACTCCGCCGCGTCTTCCTGATCCGCGTCGAGCAGATAGTCGCGGATGTAGATGCTCGACAAATGCACGTCGGACCGGAGACGGCGCAGCGTGGCCTCGACATCGTGATGATGCGAGTTCAACTGATCGAGCTGCGCGTAGATCTCCTCCGCCTTTCGCGACGTCGTCGCGATCGACGTATAGATGAGGAGCAGCAAGCCGCCGAGTGATGCCGCGGCGACCGGCCAGGTTGCGAAGAATCTCCGGATTCGCATGGGCATCAGGTGACAACGCCCATCGTCATACCTTCACTTCCTCGCGGATCAGACGGAAGAGCTCGCGAAACGATCCGACGACCGTGACGCCGGGCGGCGGCATGCGCTCGCCGCTCGCGACGAAGAGCGCGCGACCGTTCTCTGCTGCAAACCGCAGCGGACCAAAGTCGGTGACGTCATCGCCGGCATAGACGACGCGACCAGCGCCGACTGCACGCGCGAGCCAGCGCAGCGCGTCCTCCTTGCCTCCGCCCGCGCGACGCGCCTCGACGACGCAGCGTCCCTCGATCACATCGAGACCGGCGTCCCTCGCCCACTCGCGAAACATGTCGATGACCGGCGCGATCGCCTCGTACGGAACACCGCGCCAATGAAGCGCAAGCGCATGCTTCTTCGTTTCCAGACGAAGACCGCTCGCTGCGATCTCACGCCCGAGCTCCGACTCGAGCTCGATCGCGAGCGGTGGAACGTCGCGCACGAGCAATCCGCCGGGCGCATGAATTTCGAGACCGTGCGACGCGATGATGTACGCGCCGGGAGCGTTGACGCGCGTCGTGAGATCGTCCGCGTCGCGACCCGACACGATCGCGACGACGACGCCTTCCATCTGCGTCGTCTCGGCGAGCAAGGCTGCCGCGCCACGATCGAGTCGCACCTGACTCGGATCATCGCGGATCGGCGCCAGCGTGCCGTCGAAGTCGAACGCGAGCAGCGTGGACCCGCCCGTCATACCGCCACGACCTCTCGCGATTTGCCGCGCGCCGGCGTAATGCGCTGCGGCCAGAATCGCGCGCGCTGCTGGCGAATGTTGCGCATGTCGGCGAGCAGCTTCTCCGACCAGTCGTAAATCGAATGCGACGCGATCTGATCGCGCATCGCCTGCATGCGCACGCGGCGTTCCGCGGCCGGCATGCGAATCGCGCGAAGGATCGCATCGGCGACCTGTTTGCTGTCGTAGGGATTCACGAGCAGCGCGCCGTCGAGCTCCTTCGACGCGCCGGCGAAGACGCTGAGGACGAGCACACCATCGCCGTCCTCGCACGCCGCGACGTACTCCTTCGCGACGAGATTCATGCCGTCGTGCAACGGCGTGACGATCGCACTATCGGCCATCGCGTAGTGGCGGCGCACTTCGTCCGGACTGAACGTTCGCATCTGCAAGACGATCGGCCGCCACGTCTCCGTGCCGAAGCGCGCGTTCACGCGATCGACGATTTCAACGAGATCGCTCGCGAGCTGCTGGTACTTCGGGATTCGCGTGCGCGTCGGCGACGCCAGTTGCACGAAGACGTACTTGCCGGTCAGCGACGGATTCTCTTCGAGCAACACTTCGATCGCGGCGACTCGCTCGATGAGTCCTTTCGTGTAATCCGCGCGATCGACGCCGATGCTGACGTGTGCGTCCGCGGGGATGCCGAGGGATGCGCGGAGCTCGGTGCCATCAGCCCGGGATGCGGAGGGATAGGGCCATTCGACGCTGATCGGATACGTGCGCACTTGCGTGCAGTGGCCGCCGTACGTCACCGACATCGTTTCGAGATCGACGCGGCACTCGAGATAGCGCTGCACCGTTTCGAGAAAATTCAGGCAGTACTGCTGCGTGTGAAATCCAATGATGTCCGCGCCGAGCATCCCTTCGAGAATCGATTCCTTCCATGGACAGATCCCGGCGATCTCCAAGTTCGGCCAGGGGATGTGCCAGAAGAGACTCGTGACGACGTGCGGCGCGTGATCGCGTACGAGTTTCGGCACGAGCGCGAAGTGATAGTCCTGAATGAGCAGCAGTCCGTCCGCACTCGCTTCTTCGACAGCGGCGCGCGCGAATGTCTCGTTCACTGCCTGATACGCGATCCAGTCCGGCGTGCGAAACGACGGCTGCGTGTGCGCGATGTGGCAGAGCGGCCAGATGCCTTCGTTCGCGAATCCCGAGTAGTACCGCTCGTACGCCTCTTCCTCAATCCAAAGACGGCGAAGCGTGTACTCGGGCGCGCCCGGCGGAACGGCCACGCGACCCATGGCGTCGGCGTTCGCGCGATCGGCGGAGCCGCCGCCATGTGCGATCCACGTCCCGCCGCATGCGCGCAACATCGGCTCGATGCCGGTCACGAGACCGCTCGCGGGTTGCCGCACGACGACCTTCCCGCCTTCCTCGAATTCGTGCGAATACGGTTCGCGATTCGCGATCACGATCAGACCGCCGCTCGGAATCTCCGCGTTCACGAACTCTCGCAAGCGCTCTGCTCCGTCGCGACTGCGAGCGCCGTCTTCGCGAAGATGCTGCACGGCATCGTGCATGTCGCGCACGAGCAGGCGGAGGTCCGGAGGAATCGGGACATCGGTCGGCGTCCGCGATCGCATCTGTCGCACGACCGATCGCGCCGCCTCTTCGGTGCGCCGGCTTCCGATCCGCGCTCCCGCGCGTGCGAGAAGCAAAAACGCCAGCAGCGCGAACTCCGCGGAGATGAAGAGGAATTGCAGCACGTGCTTGCGTCGCGCGTCGAGGAAGGTGCGGTCCTGTACGACGAAGAGCGTGGCCTGCGCGCCGATCGCGTGCGCGGTCACAGCCACGTTGTGCGATCCGAGGAGGCCGCGTGTGGAGCTCCCGTGTGCTTGCAGAGCGTTGCGCGCCAATGCGGAACGACAGCCGAGATCGCGGGCGAGGCCGGATGCGGCGATCGTTGCGCCCGAGGAGGAACAGGCGATGAGATTCGCGGCATCGTCCGTCGACGCGAGTTCGGCGATGAGCCGCGGCAGCGCGTCCGGCGTGGCCTGCATCGCGACGCCGATCAGATGAGCGCGGCGATCGAGATCGCGATCCGTCCAGCGCCGCAGCGCCGAGTCGAACACGTCGTACAGCAGGCCGAAAATCAGTCCCGCGCAAAGCAGCGCGCCCGCGATGACGATCGCACTGTCGCGACGGAAACGCGAACGCAATGTGGCCAGAGTCCGAATCACGAACCGAGCGTATGACCGCGCCGCAGAGCTGTACATCCGGTCTACAGGGGAGTCTCGATGAGCCCGCTCGCAATCTCCCCCCTTTACCCGATTGGAAGCCACAAAACCTCGGGCTAACGTGCGGTCCATGGAAACGGTCCGCATTCGTCCGAAACGCAACTCTGCTCGCGAAGACGCGACGCATCGCATCGCGGTGTTCACTGCGATGGATGGCGCGCTGCTCGATTCGCGGACGTTCGACGCAGGAAAGAGTCGCGCCGCGATCGGGCGACTGCTCGCGGAAGGCATTCCGGTCATCCCGATGTCCGTGATGACGCTCGACGAAATCGCGCCGATCGCCGCCGATCTCGGATTGCAGACCGCGATGGTCATCGAAGCCGGCGGCGCAATCGCGCGCTGGAAAAACGGTGGCTGGGAAGTCGAAGCGTGCGGTCCAACGGCGGACACGTTCCTCGACGTCGTGACCGACATCGAAGACCGCTCCGGCGCGAACCTGCTGGTCTACTCCGCGATGGAGCCATCCGCGGCCGCGCGCTTCTCAGGTCGCACCGGCGAGATGCTCGATGCATCGACACACCGATCGTTCAGCGAGCCGTTCGTCCTCGAGAACGGCGACCTCGAGTCGGTCCGGCGAGCCGCCGCTGAGATCGGATTCTCCGTCCGGCGCGGACGCCGCTTCTTTCATCTCTGCCGCGCATGCGACGAAGGCGAAGCCTTCTCGCGAGTGCGCGACGAGCTGCGATGCGACATCGCCATCGGCGTCGGCGGATCGGGAGTCGATGCCGAGTTCCTCACCCGCGCCGACGTCGCGATCATCGTGCCGGACAGCGACGGAGTCCCGGATGCGGAGCTAGCGGCGAGAGTCCCCGACGCGCGAATCGCAACGAGCGGATGGGGAGTCGCCGTCGAGGAAACGCTGCGAGCCCTCTCTCCCAAACGGCGGCGGAGGGCAGCCTCGTAGGATGGCGGCGGTCGATCAGATTCGCGCAATCCTTCACGAGTGGCAGAAGTCGCATCGCACGTTGGCAAGTAACGCTACAACACGCCCGCTGCGTTGAGGCCCTTCAGCACGGCGTCGATGCGAATCCCTTCGTTCTTCACCAGCGGCGGCTTGCCCGCGATTTCCTGCGGACGTCCGCCTGCGTGATGCAGGCCGATGACCTGCCCCTGATCGTTGAGCACCGGCGCGCCCGAGGAACCTTCGGCGGTGTCGCTGAGGTAATGCAGCACGCGGTTGTCGAGGAAGGTGATCTGGTTGCGCACGTACGCGATTCGTTTGCGATTGCCGCCCGGATGTTCGATGAGGAATGCCGCGTCGCCGAGTTGCGGCGCCGGCGCGCCGCTCAGCGGGACGATCGGAATCGTCGCGGGAAGCGGCTGGATCGTGCGGATGACGCCCCAATCGTCGTCTTTGTTGCTGCGGATCGATGCGAGGTCGCAGGCGTACGCGGTCGAGTTGGTCGAGCCGCCTTTGCCGTCGTCGTCGAAGCCGAATTCCGCGACGATCTTCGTCGCCGGTCCGAAGTCGAATCGCAGGACGTGCCAGTTGGTGAGCAGCAGTTGCTCGCCGATGCGAAAGCCCGTGCCGTTCTGCGACACGCCGGGGCGCGTGACCGTGAACTTGCACACGGACGGCGCGATGGTCTGCAGCGTCTGCAACACGCCGACGAGCCACGGCACGCGCCCAATCTCCAACGTGAGGTCGTCATGAAACAACAACGCCTCGGGCGCCGTGATCTCGTCATTCCCGCTGCGAAAGTCCGGCTCGCCGTCAGAGGTGCGCGGCTCGCTGCTCAACGTCGGCGTTTCGTTCGCGAGCAACGCGTCGAGAAACGCGCGACTCGGACTCCGCAGATGTCGATCGCGCGCGATCACGACGAGGTCGCGCAGCACGCCGGATGCGGCAGCTTCTTTCAAAATCTCGCGCCACACAAACACCGGCGCCTGATCGGTGTTGATGTACGCGATGTCGACGTCCGACTCCTCGGCGACCAGCGCCGCGCCCTTCGCGGTCGGATAGAAAAGCGTAAGCACACGATGCAGCTCGCGCCCCTCGGCGAGATGAAACGGATACTTCGTGTCGACGAAGAGCGTGGTCATTTTGCGTCGCCTACGAAGCCGGCTAGTTCGTGGAGAAGTTGGTTCAGTGGCTTCGGGAGGGTTTTGTAAATATCAAACGGCATGTCGTGGATCAGCAAATGCGCCATGCGCTGCCGCTTCCACACTTCGGAAATTACGCTGAGGAGCGACCCGCTCGATCCAACGATCTCCGCGAATTCGGACTCTCGCTCAATTGGCCAGGAGAACAGCGCGGCCGTGCCGATGATCGCCATCGCGATGGGTGGTCGTTCCCGTGACTGCGTGAGCTGATACGCATCCGGCAGGAACGATCCCGACGTCGCCAACCGCCAGCGTCGCTGCGCTCGACGCATCACCTTTCCCGTGAGCGTCTCGACGTCGATCGTGCGCTCATCGTTTAGACGTCCGATGTAGCCGCCAATCATCTTCGGATGATTGATGTCGAGAGCGATCGTTGCCAGCCCGCCCGCGAGCCGAACCCGGTCGGCCGCGAGCCGCCGCCGCAACTCCGGCAGCAGCACATCGAACTCACGCAAGTCATCGAAGCGATCGGATTCCAGCACCTGCTTCTCCGCCTCGATGTCGACGAACAGATTGATGCGCGCCGCGCGCACCGCCGTCATGTACAGACTCGGTTTGTCGCGATCGCTCCAGCTCTCTTCGCGTTCGTGCCGCGCGAGGATCTCGTCCGCTTCGAACGTGTTGCTGCTCCGCGAGTGCAGCATCGCGCGCAGAAGATCTCGATCGCGTCCGATCAGCGCGGGCGCGTCGCCGGCGTCGTCGAGCGTCGCGGCGGCAGCGGCGTGATCGCCGGCTTTCCACTGCTCGTATGCCTCGTGAAACACCAACTCGCTCGCGTAGCCGCGCGACGGCTTCGACAAGATCGACTTCACGACGTCGTTCAGTCCGCGACTGCGCGCGTCGCGCACTTGCTCGGCGACCGACGCCGCGCTCGCGCTGCGGACTTCCTTCGCTTCGTCGACGCCTAACGGCGTCGCGACGGTTGCGCCGAGTCGCGCGAACAGCCAGTCGCGCGACTCCGCCGGCAGTTCATCGCCCGCCTCGACGAAGAAGCGCGCGATGCCGTCGCGCCAAATCTCCGCCGCACCCTTCACGTTATTGCGGCGCAGGCGGTGATAGATCAACTCCGCGACGAGCTCCGGATCGTCCGACTCCCGCATCGCCTTCGCGTACCACGCCTCCGCCTCGGCATCGATCGTCTCGACAAACGCACGCTGATCGCGTTCGAGCAATCGCAGCGACGGCACACGCACTTCGGCGCGCAATCGCAAGACCTGCGTTCCCTCGACGAGCGACACTTCGCGCCCGAGATCGCTGAACCATTGCGCGAGCTTGTCTTCAGGCAGATCGACGGCTTTGCCGACGACGGTCATCAGCGGCAACGTGACGCGTCGCAGCACGAGCGCCGCTGTCGCGAACGGCTTCAACTCGCCGTTCTGCACGCGATTGAGAATGCGGCCGTAGAGAAAGCCCGCGATCATCTCGCGCGGCAGATCGTCCGGCAGTTTCTCGACCTCGCCACCCTTTTCGAGCAACTGCAACGCGAGTCGCAGAATCAGCGGCATGCCGCGCGCGAGGTCCAGCACCGCGTCGAGCACATCGCGATCGCTGACGTGGTGTTCGCGCAGCCATTGCTCCGCATCCTTTTTCTGCAGTCCGGCAAGATGAATCGGCTTCCGTCCCTCGGCGAGCAGCTTCGCCTCGAGCATCGGTACCGGCGCGCGACCCGTGACGATGCGACGCAGTTGCGGCACCTCCGATGCGATGAGGTCGAGCACCGGCCACAGATCCTGATAGCGCTCCGAATATTGCGCGGCCTCGAAGCTGTCGAGGACGAGCAACGCGCCGCCGCGCACGGCCTGACGCAATCGCGCGCCGAACGCCTTCGCGCCCCCGGCCGATTCATCGAGGATGATGCCGCGCGCGGAGAATCCGTCGAGTTGCACTTCCGCCTGACGGACCAACTCCGCGAGTACCGACCCGGCGTCGTCGGGCGCGAGATCGGCGCGATCGAAGTCGAGCCACAACAGCAACGTGTTCGCCGGCAACTCGGACGCGAATTGCGCGACCAGCGCCGACTTGCCGATCCCGCCGATGCCACTGACGGACAACGGCGCCTTCGATTCCTTCCACCAGTCGCGCAACGCGCCGAGCTCTTTGTCGCGTCCGCGAAAGTCTTTCCCCGCGATGACGGCGAGGCGACTGCGCACGCGCTTGCGCTCCAGCACGCGCGTCACCTGCGCGGGCGTCGGCAGTTCCGGCGACTTGTCCGCAAACCAGCGCGTGGCCTGAATCCAACGCGAGAGCTCGTCTTCACTGAGCGCGGCGAGATCGTACGGCGGACCTTCGAGGATGCGATCGATCACGCGCTGCGTCGGCTCGTCCGATTTCGCATTGCTTGCGTAGTGGCGCAGCTCCGCGAGCGAGCCGACCGTCGCGATGACGCGCGATCGCTCACCCGGCCGCATCACCCACGTCGATGCCGACGGATCGACAACGTACGGCCGCAGAGCTTCTGTGTCCGCGTCGCTGAGTGATGCTGGATCGACGGTGGCGCGCAACGCCGCGCGCACGACGACGTCGTTCGGCTTCGACGGTGCAGTTTCGATGGTGGTCGCCACCGCGGCGGCGACGTCGGCGATCTTGTGGAACTCTTTGATTTCGGGCCAGAGTGAGGACTGGCGCAGCGCGTCGACGAGCGTCGCGCGGGCGATGCCTTCGCTTTTGCGTCCGCCCGAAACGAAGTGCATCCCAATCACCGCGAGCTCGTTGTTCAGAATCGGAGCGCCGCCACTGCCCCGTTCCGTATCGGCGAGATACGCCAGCACGCCTTCGTCGTTGTCGGTCAGCTCGCCGAAGCTGATCGACTGGTTCATGAACGCCTGTGGATACTGGAGCACCGCGACAAAGTCGCCGGGCACGGGGGTGGAGAACGCGAGTGCGAGCGGTGCCCCCACCGGCTCTTCGAGTCTGAGAAGCGCGAAGAGCGGCTGGTTCTGCAGTCGCCAGCGCGCCAAAGTTTTCGGCAGCAGGCCGCGGCCGACGAACTCCCGCGACACGACGTTGTGGAATCCCAGCAATTCCGAGCTGACGACTAGCGGCGCTGATTCACTTTCATGCAGCGCGTAGTAGGGAATCGCGATCGTATCGGGCAGGACAAAAAAACCCGTGCATCCGGAACCGCCTTCTTTGTGGTTCACGCGCGCACAATTCAAGCCCGCTGAGAGCAGAAACGTCGCCAGCGTCTGCACGTAAAAGACGCGCGACTTTCCAGGCGATTCGACGAGGATCTCGCTCACAGTTCCTTCAACTTCTCTTTCAGTGCGTCGTGGATCGATTGCAGCAGCGACGGCGGGTTGTTCGGCACATTGCGCTTTGTGCCCGCGGCCGCGATCACGTCCTTCGCGAACGTCGTCGCGTCGTCGTCTCCGAGCTTCTTCTTTTTCTTCATCGCCCATTGCGCGACGAACTTCGCGATCGCGCTGTCGTTCGCGTGCGTGGGGTCGGGCGCGTCTTCGATCCAGAAGTCTTTCCACCGCGTCGGGATGTTCGACGGGTAGTCGATGAGC